>CANGLL010000074.1 GCA_947454605.1 Methylococcaceae bacterium
CTGAGTTGCCACTTATCAATCAACTCTTGCCAATAGGATGCTGAAGCCATTTACGTTCTCCTTTATAAAAAAAATAAAGGATGCCAGATTGAAATGTTAAATTGAATGTGGTCGGGTTAGACGCTTACAAAATACACATCAATCCCCTTACATGGGTTTGCTCACCACAAGACTTGCAATCATAGAAACTGACAGGCGTAGTTGTTTCCGTGTCAGCATGACCGCAATATGGACATTGGATTGTTGATTCAAGCACTGGAGTTTTCATAAGCTCTCTTATAGATACAGGTTAGTTTGGTTTATTACCCATGTAGAGTAATTAAGACTGATTAGGTATTACGGACAGAAAAAAGCATTACCTCAGAAGGCTATGCCCATTTGAGTGAAGAGAATCGCCTCAGAACCAGTTACAACATATCCAGTGTGGTGGCGGGAGCTATTAAACGGGGGAATTTTGATTAAAATCCTAGTATGGGTAGTTTGATGTAGGTCAGGAAACAAACCTGTATTGGAAATATGGATAGTATTTTCATAATGATCATACTATCCACTTTAAGCCGTTTAAAACAGAATTAAAATCGCCCGCTTAGCGGAAAAAAGAAAAATAGTTAAATAGATGAATAGTTAAAAAGCCCGAACTGGACGGACTAAGTACGTGAAAGTCTTAAGAAAGTTGGACTGGCCGCCACTGGAGAAGATCTGATTCCACGCGAGGTTCGTATCGTCCTCCGAAGAACTCCAGTAGAAGAAATTAGCAAAACCACCCACAACGTCTCTTTGTAAATACAATAAGTTAAGCTCATCAATAGACGGCAAGAACCAATCAGTGTAGCCATTAAAAATATAAGCATCGGCAATTTTAGCCGCAGTTCCAATATCAGAACACCCTGACACTATGGCCACAGTATTCGATGCACCCGTCCCCACTGCTGTGCCTTGGGCGCCAGATATTGATGTTCCGTAGCAACCCCAAGGTGCACCAACTGACTGATCAACCGGTGCTGCCTCCAACCCATGTAATCCGCCATCGGTAACATAAAACACCTTACCACCGGCAGGACCTGTTTCACCAATTGTATAAGGACTTGTGCCCGGACAATTATTATAGAAAACCCAAGTAGGTACACTGTTACATATTGTTAAATTTGGATTTACATTAGAGTCAGGTTGTTTGAGAGGGATAATTTGCCACTGAGTCCCATCCCAATACTGCATATCACCGACATTATTCCCCGCCTGAGGTTGTCCAGCCGAGCCTTGCGCTCCTGTTGGACCTTGAGGACCTGTGGAACCAACTCCAGTTGCACCGGTAGCACCTTGAATGCCTGTAGCTCCAGTTGGACCTAATGAGCCTGTAGCTCCTTTTGCACCCGTTGCTCCGGTAGCACCGGCCGTCCCTTGAAGTCCCGTGGCACCCTTGGCTCCGGTTGGTCCTATTGGACCTTGAGCACCTGTTGGCCCGACAGCACCAGTCGCTCCTTTAGCACCCGTGGGCCCTGCAGGACCTGTGGCTCCTTTGGCACCGGTTGGACCCGCCGGTCCTGTTGGACCTGTCGTGGTTGCCGAATAAGCCATGGATGAGCTTAAAGTTAAGGCCATCAAGACGGCCGCGGAGATTTTGGATCTATGGATATGATTCATTTGGTTCTTTCAATAAGGATTGAGATAAATCAATATATCAAATGTTATTTATTACACCTAACACTGTTTAATCTAAAAGTTAATTTAAACTTTTCCATGCCGGCATAACTAGTCTTAACGCCAGCATTAATGTGACTTTGAATAAAATGAGTATTAATATTCAGCTCAGTAAATGAAATATAAAGATTTAAAATGTAATCCTTAAATGACTGGCTTATGGGTAATTGGCTTTAAGATTAATACCCAAAACTTCCTGTCCCTGCCCTGTAAGTCAAAACCCAATATTCAACACATTGACCTTTATTGAACATCACCAAAAACACATCCTGTCGAATTATGAGAGGACTTCCAAACTCGCATTGTTGATCGAGATCACTAAAAGACTGGCATTAAAGACAGGAGAAACTACAAGAGAAGAAAATTGTCAGTTAAACAAAATTTTAAGTAATAAAAAACTGATTTTGATAATGTCGAAAATTCGGTTATTACGCCGGTCAATATGCATCCTGAAGACTCCGATCTCATCGGGGCTTTTTTTATGAAGGGTGGTTTTCGTCGAGGGGATATTCCTGTCTTTTTTGACCTCATATTAGCGGAAATGGCTGGAAAAAGTAAGCGAAAGGTGTGACATATTTCGAACCCGTAATAAAAAAAAACTGTAAATTCACGTAATGTAATCTGGTTAGAGTTTTAAAATAAAAATCTTATATAACTGACATGTATAAGAAAAGCAACTTGAGCAAATAAACGACTGTTCTTATTTAGGAGCATTTATTTATGTATATTGAACTTTGAGTGCCTTGAATTATATAGTTGGTATTTGGAGCCTATAACATTTGAGTTATACCTGACTTGGAAAGTCATTTATTGGAGATAAATGGACATGTCATGGGGCACGTCAAACGCAAATAAGTACCTAACTATATACAAATAAAGCCATTAAAATTTTCTTAGGTGATGATTATTGACTTAATTTTTTGTTTTTAGGTGTTTTTTTGTAATATTTCTTTAATTTATAGGGAATTACTTGGGCTATGAAAACAGAATTATTAACAACTGCAGTCATTTCAGGTGGTTTAGCAGGATTAAAATGCGGCTATGATGGATTGCCAAAGGATTGGCTGGATAATCTTAGGGGAAAAAACAAGTTGCTAGTTTGTTAGTTCAGTTATTTGATGCATCCCAAATTTAATAGTTCTACATGAATTAACCCAATAGATTTATAAATAATAAGTTTTAGATCCCTCTAATTTAAAAATGATTGATGGTAATAGTTTACTGAAAAAACTAGGCGTAAAATTAGGCGCACTAGTCAAACAATATTGAGTCAAAATTAATCAATTACGAAACAACTTGAAACTATGTGTATATAAGGAGTAAAGTATTGATTAAGGTTGCTTCAAGTAGTTGGGTTTGCACTTTTAATGCGATGGTCGCGCGTTCGAATCGCGCACGACCCACCACAAAGTCTATAAAAATGAATATTTTATTATTTTTATATTTTTTGAAAATAATAAAATTTGTCCCAATTTTGTCCCAATTCAAAATCCACAATAAACAGCAACCGCAATAATATTAGCTATATAAAAGTTATATTATGCTGTCGATTTGTGTATTCTCATGATCCTTCAATTCTTTTCCACAGAAATTGTGGATAACCCTGTTTGCAAACCTCTCTAGTCCGACACAACTAGCTGTTTCTAAGTATTATTGCTCAGATTGTTTAATGTTTGGCCAGCATGTGTATTAAGTTGGTTTGTGTTGGGGTGTTGCAGAAAGTATCAGATGCTTTGCTGAGTGCTAATGATTAAACCAGATTCTGTATTAGTTAGTTAACAGGGCACTGGTGTTTTATGTTTATTTAAAACTACTGATTTGAATCAGAATGCCTTTAAAACTATTGTGATATGTTTAATTACGTCAAATGTGTATTTGATTTAGTTTGGTGCATAAAAACAAGAAGCTACTTTTAAAATTTAATATTACAAAAGAGGTGTTATATGTTAAAAAATTCACAAAACAATGAAACTTGTTCTGATAGTGAAATACATTCAGATGCTATTTGCCTTCCAAACGCTGAGGCTTCTATAGCTGAACTGGCGTATTACAAATCTGAAAATAGAGGATTTGAGCCAGGTCATGAAATTGAAGATTGGCTGGCAGCGGAAAGAGCATTTTATTCCGGATCAGAGATAATTTATGACTAAAACTCATTTGATCAAAATTAAAATTTTCTTCAAAAATAAACTAAATATTAATTTTCTTGGGTGATATCAATGTAATCAATCCGTGCAATTTTAACTAAACGATCAAAAAAGCAACGATACTACTTCATACCACCCTTTCAACCCAGTGTTACTAATATAGCACTCCATGCTTCAAACCAAAAAGATATATTTTGCTATATTTTATTTGTATAAAGATTAATTAAAGCTTACAGTACACCTAATGTAAATATTTGAATTTTCTTAAAAGATAACTTGTTGCCAAGGAGATTAGAGATCATAAACTGACAAATCATAAACGTTCATGTTTTCTTTTTATGTAAATAAATTATGTGTCCGGCTAAGTGTAGCCACATCATAAATAGCTTTAAAGCAGGATACAACCGAGGATTTATGATCAAAAATATACTAGATAAATTGACATCGAATATTGTTCCCGTTCCTTTATTAAGCCCAGAAAATTGTTCTATATGTAAACTCATGAACAAATGCATTTCTCATGAACTTACCGTAAATAAAGAATTTGAAGAAATCATCAATAATAAACGTCCATTAGAAGTTAAAGAGTCACTCTTCACAGTAGATGATACCTGTAAATCCATATATATAGTGAAAGCAGGTTCTTTTAGAAGTTATATTACAAATACAGAAGGACTCGATCAAACCGTTAGATTTTATTTTCCGGGTGATTTAATAGGTTTAGATGCTTTCTCTCATAATCATCTGTGCACGACTACTGTTGATGCTTTAGAAACCAGTGCAGTATGTGAATTACCTTTACCAAAATTACTCATTTTATGTGCTAGGTATCCTCTCATTTTTAGCGAGTTATTGCACATGTTAAGTGATGAAATCGTTGCCGATCACCATCACATGATATTACTCGGGCAAACTTCATCTGTCATAAAGTTATCAATATTTTTAATGCTCATATCAGTTAAATACGGTGAATTAGGATATTCAGCCAATGAATTTATCTTAAATATGGGTCGAGAAGGTGTGGGCAACTATCTAAGAATGAATGCTCAAACAATTAGTAGGGCATTTACCAAATTGAGTGACGATAATATTATTGATGTCAAAGGTCGAAGCATTATCATTAAAAATCAAGCTAAGTTGAAAGAAATAGTAAAAAGCTGCTCATTCATCTAATTGCGAATGTGTTGTATCGGATATTTAATGATTACCAACCTACAAATCCCATGGCCCCCAAATAACCTTTAATTAGAGTATTTATAATCGACCTCTTAGTCTTATAGCTATTAGTTTTCCGCAATCTTAAATGACAGTCCAAATTAAATAAATCATTTATTTATTCATTTACTCTGATCGAGATCAGTATCTAGTTCTAAAAACGGCCCATACTCCAACTGCCTTATATGACATATAAAAATAATTTTCTATATGAAATGAAAGGATAAATCAAGTCTACAAAGTCTAAGTCATAGAGAAATATTTATATTTATTTCAACTAGATTACTGCGTAGTTTTTAATTAAAGCTTAAGGAAATTAATCATGAAAAATTCAATGAAATTCGTTGTGGCATCTGTAGTTATGGCTTTTGCTCCATTAGTATCGGCAATTACAATACCACCTATTCAAGCTGGCGCAGTAACGTTTAGTACCGGTCAGAGCTCATCAACTCAAGGCTCATCAGCTGTACCCAGTCAATCGGTATATTCTGCTGGTGGTCATGCTAGCGTAAGTACTGCCAGCACTCTTTCATCTGGACTTCAAACTAATGGTCAGTTGAGTACTCAAACTACTCGTGTTTCTACTGGAGCAGGTGTATCAGGTGGATCACAAGGAACTGGAAGCGCAGGATCTTTAAGTGTTGCAATCGCTGCTGGCGCACCAGCACCAGTGCCAGTTACTGTTCCATAAAAACGGTATCACGGGAAAAGTACTTTTACCCCGTTATTTTTGTAATAGGCAATGAGTGTAAATTTATTGCCTATTGAATAATTCATCAATATAGGATGTATTTTATGAAAACAACTCATAAGTTTTCACAAATTTTCTTTTGTGTTTTCATGCTGATATGCAAGGAAGGATTAGCCGATATAGTAGGTTTAAACAACGCAAATACCAATACGAACTCGAATACGTCATCCAGCGTAGCTGGGGCAGATGCAACTTCAAACGGTAATGTAGCTAATAATACGAATGCTGGTAGCAACATTACGACTATTACCAGTAATAATTCCGGTCATACTGTATTTCCAGCTGGCAGTACACTTATACCGTTAGCACCTCAGAATATTTTTAATGATCCCGGCACAGGGGCAAATATTACAGGTATTCCCTTAATATGGTATTACGTGGATGCCTTTGGGATGATGAACTGTGAAGGTTTATCTGAACCTATAGTAGAGAACACTTCTTTTGTGTCGATTTCTTTTCAACCAGATTGCGCTACCGTATCAAGACCGATTGATGTGAACTTAGTGAATGATAGACCTATCGTCACTTATTCAAGTGATTTACAACAAAACCTATATTACTCACCTTTAGGTGTCATTATGGCGCAAGCTAATTGGGATAAAAGTGATCAGGTTAATCTTTTTACCATTATGAAAAGTGCATCAAACTTCGTTGCTAAACATATAAAGGGGTACGACACTATCATATTAGTGAGCGATATATTGCAACGTAATATTTCGAGTCAACGCTCGATTGAAGGTATGAGTCAAGGTATAACCATGACACCTAGCATCAGTTCTACACTGGGCAGTGATGGTATCAGTGGTGCAATGTTTGGTTATGGTCGCTCAAATGGTGAGTCTCATCCTGTAAGTCGAACTGGCGTAACTTTATTAGTTGTCGCTGTAGCACCCGGCCCTTGGGTAGGACGAAAACCTCAATTTACGCAAACAGCTTATGTGACAAATGCGACAGCACTCCCACAAAATATCCAAAAAAAGGCCACAGAAGACTCGGGTAATAGTTCTGTAAACCTTGTTAAAGGTGAAGATAAAAACAAAGTGGCTAATAAATATACGCTAGAGGAAGCTGCTATAGTCAGTGGTAGTGGTCGTCACTAATAGTTTTAATTAACTCAAGTTATATAAAGGAACTGATATGAAAAATAGATATTATGGGTTAATTTTCCCCCTGACACTTTTGATAGTTACAGGATGTGCCGTTAACCAAAATAAAGAAGCTGAAAATTGTGGGCAAGTAAATAATGGATTGTTATCTGGGTTTTCCTCGCAGCGAGTTAATCCAAAAGATGAAGAGACAATAAATAATATTTTGAACGCCTATAACACACCAAAAGCTTGGATAAGTACTTGTGGTGCCAATATAGTTGCTTCCCCTAGTCAAGCAGTTTTTAATGCTGAAAAAAATACGTATTGTCGTAACATTTCTATAAAAGTTGACGCTCAAACGGACAATATATTTGCGTGCATTTCTAAAGAGTCTAAATGGAATGTAATTTCTAGTGAGTTGAAGAAAAAAATCACCAAGAAATAATCTAAGATTCTTCAAACATTCACTAGAAAAGGGGGATGAAGTGACAAAGCTAATATGTACTTCTTTACTAATTACTTTACTGTTTAACAGTGGATTTGCAATGTCTAATAGCTGTGGTGGAAGTGGATCTCACTGGGGAGGATTCCAAGCACTGCCGCTAGGAAGCACTGTATCTAACTATGTATATATTACCAATCTATATAATAACAATACACTACCTATTAGCCAGCAATACCAAGGCGTTTTTTATGGTAGGTTTTCATCTAAACTTATAGCTCCAACTCCTGCCTTGATGCCAATTAAAAACCATTTATCGAATGAGTTGTTGGCACCAAGAGTAGCTATTTCTGATTTTTGAAGGGTTACGAACACATGAATGCTTCCAAAAGAAGCGTTCATGTTAGTACAATCACCAAACATTATCTTCTGATCTATATAGAATTAATTTAGTGACACTAAGTATTCTGACCAATACCTCCAGTTTGCAACCAATCAATCAGTGTTGAAAACATTCCTAATGTTTTAATAGGTTAATAGGTTTTTTACGCCTGACTTTGATGACGTTAAATGATGGTTAAGGCGGTTCAACAATACCTTTGTAATCTTTGCATCACCCGAATCTAGGAAGAATAGATTGTATTGGTCAGTATATACCCGATTAATTATTTCATTAATCCAAAGTGGCTTAAAGAAAAAACATACAGTAGCACCAAAGAAGAGACTGTAAACGGACTATAGTCTAACAGCGTTAAGAGTATAAGAACCAATAACCATTTTAGTTTCCAAAACTGAGGGCGAATGGATATTCAAATTCCTTAATACATTGATCTTTATTAAAAACATTAAAACTTAAAACACCCAGATCTTTTTGCGACTTATCGGATTAGAATCAAAAGTTTTTCTAAGGTGTTGCCATTGTTTAACTAAACTAAATTATGAATGCCGACAGTATCCCTTAGTTTTAATGCATTAAAGCATTCATTGTTCCGGACAAATGCTGCTAAAAATGATCCCATCGCACGTTGCTGTGTTTTATATTCAGCTAATGCAAGTCGTTTTAATTAAATTTCTTGTGGGGTTAAATTAATGCAAGTTCTACTCATGCCTCTGAGAGGAAGATCATTAGGCAAGAATAGGGATGTTGTACTTAAATCAATCGGTATTTTTGTTTCAGAACCTGAAGGCCAACCATGTTGCCAATGGACTAAATACGCCAGTAAACGAGGGTTAACAGTATTATGATATTGCGCAATCCATTCGTTTATAACCAATAACGCAAACATACCTAATCCTGCATGATCAGAGTCATTTTCCATCACATCAGGAAATACAATTAATGTGGGTTTAGTCGACCTGAGAATCTCCAACAATTGATTACGAAGTACCATACCATCTTGTGCCAGCCCTTTATCTTCAGCTTCTACATAGGGCACATGACTATAACCAGTGAATTCTGATTTGTCGGGACGCTTATATCCCCAGTGTGAAACCAACATGGGGTAAATGGCGCCATCTGAAAAACCAAATAAGTCTAACTGAATAAACCCTTTTCCTAAGAGTCTTGCGGCTCTACTTGATTCTTCTAAGCGTTGTTCACCGTAATTTAAGAAATCTGATCTAGATAATTTACGCTTACCTTTTGCATCCTTAATGGCATCCACATAGCCATCACCTGCGGTAATTACAGTTGTTCTTACCTTACCACCGCTTTCAAATACCTTTAAGATTAATCCCGCAGCACTCAGTGTGTCATCATCAGGATGGGGAGCTAGTACAAGCAGTCGCTCGTGCTGACCAATAGTGAGCGTTTGTTCAGCGTAAACGTATTTACTTGATGATAGAAGTATTGATACCAAAATGAATGTGATCAATAATTTCGCAAACATAATCTATTTCAAACGCTATAACTCATTTTGTCTCTTATCAATCACAGTATATTCAGCATCGATGACATTACCTCGGGTAGC
>CANGLL010000075.1 GCA_947454605.1 Methylococcaceae bacterium
CAAGCCCCCTAACACCATAATATTAAGATTAACACCCGACTCCAATAACACTAAAACAGCCCCCATTAAGGACACGGGGATGGCTAAAGCAGAAATAAATGCCGTGCGAAAATTAAATAAAAAGCCATATAAAACCAGCAACACAAACAGGCCACCTAACAATAAGTGGCCTGATAAATTGGAGATAGATTTTTCAATATAATCAGCAGGTCTAAAGAGATGTTCGTAGAAGTTGACATCCTCATTCTTAAAGACGGGTTCAAACTCTTTTAATAAAGCTTCTACTTGTCGAGATACCGTTAAGGTATTCGCGCCATATTGCCCAATCACCATGAGCACAATAGAGGCTTTACCTCCAATTTGTGCAGCACCGATGGGGGGCTCTGGAGCGTATTTAATAGTCACGACTTCACCTAATGTAATGGTGCGACTTTGCTCCCGCTTAACAATAATCTTGGCAAATTCTTCGGGGGTATTGGGTTGCCCTGTCACTTGAACTGTAAAACGCTGATTGGCATTCTCGATAAAACCCCCACCCTGAATAACGCCCGCTTGGGCCGTCGCAGCGACGATATCGCTTAAAGCTAAATTAAAGCGTTGTAACTGTATCGGATCCACTTGGATTTGTAACTGAGCCACTTGCCCACCAAACACATTAACATCTGCTACACCGGGTATGGCTAATAAACGCGGTACGACAGTCCAATCCACCAAACTCCGCAAGGCCATTAGATCCTTAGTCTCTGAGTTTAAGCCTAAAGTTAATACGGTTGCTGATGAAGAGGATAAAGGAATGGCAACTGGGCTAACGCCTAAGGGTAAGTTAGTTGATAAACTGGCTAAACGTTCACTGATGAGTTGCCGATTACGATACACCTCAGTTTTTTCTTTAAATGTGGCCGTAATAATAGAAAGGCCTTGTATAGACTCAGAGCGCACCGATTCCATGTCCACTAAACCACTGATACCCGTTTCAATTTGGCGCGTGACTAAGCCCTCAACCTGCTCAGCGGATAAGCCCGGTGCCTCTGTTTGAATAATGACCCGTTTGGGGGAAAACTCAGGAAAAATATCTAAACCGGCCGAAGCAAAACGATAACCGCCATACAGTAAAACAAGGAGTGCTAAAGCAATAACAATCCCGTAAAAACGGATAGAAAAACGGACTAGGGTACTGAGCATTAGAAATATACTTTTCAGCGGTTATTAATTAAAGCCAAATTATAACAAGTTCTATTTGTAAGCTATGTATTTACAATACCTTTGTAAATGAATGTCTTCTCACTATTCAGGAAAATTTCCTAGTCAAAAACTTTTATAATAGGAGTAACTTTTTTAAATAGTACGCCTTAAGATTGATGACTTACCGACACCTTCGTAAACATTTATTAATCGCCGTTTTACCACTGACATTAACGACACCCGTTAACGCGGATACGGATACCCCTAAAACAATCGATAAAAAATCAGTTGTTAAAGAAACTACCGAAACAGAAAGCATAAACGAGAATAAACCTCCGGTAGATGTCTTTGAACTACCTGATGTAGAAGTGATTGGAACAACACCTATCGGTTCTAACGGTTTAGCCTTAAAGAAGATATCAGGTAATGTGCAAGCGGTTGAAGATGAAGATCTCAACCGCCATGAAGCGATTAATCTGCCTGATTTTATGAATCGCCAATTACAAAGTGTTAACATCAATGACACGCAAAATAACCCGTATCAACCGGATATCAGTTACCGGGGCTTTAATGCCTCTCCAGTTTTAGGCGCGCCTATCGGTATTTCTGTTTACCAAGATGGTGTGCGTGTTAATGAGGCGTTTGGTGATACTATTAATTGGGACTTAATTCCTCAAATTGCCATTTCCAGCATGGAAATGATGCCTGGATCTAATCCTTTATTTGGTTTAAATACCTTGGGTGGCGCCTTATCACTCAGAACCAAAAGTGGTCGTAGCCATCCAGGCTTTACTGCCCAAGCCAGCGGTGGATCTTACGGACGCCAAAACTATCAAGCAGAAGTCGGCGGGGTAAAAGACCAGTTCGACTGGTACTTTGCGGGCAACATTTTTAGTGAAGATGGCTGGCGACCCTATTCTCCAACACAAGTTCACCAAGGTTTTGGCAAGATCGGTTGGGAAGACGATAAAACCGATATCGATTTATCATTCACTTTTGCTGATAACACTATGCAAGGCGTAGGTCCAGTGCCACAAGAATATTTACAACAAAACTGGAATGCTTTTTATACGGCACCTGATGTGACTAAAAATACTTTGTATTTTTTTAATTTAAAAGGCAACCATTGGTTGACTGATAAATTGCAATTAAGTGGCACTACTTATAATCGTAATAATGACACCTCTAGTCTTAACTCTAATACTGGAGATACCGCAGAAAACTGCAATACCTATCAATCTTGTATCGATGGTGGATTTTACCCTGCGTCCTTTCAATCTGGACACGCAAAACAAAACGGCACAGGCGTCAACATGCAATTAACGTCGGACTATCAAGTCTTAAAACATGACAACCAATTTATTATGGGTGGGGGCTACAATTACGCGACGACAAACTATACTATTGATGAACAAAACGCAACAGCTACACCCTACCCCAATTTTTATGAAATAGCCGCTGAACCCTTAACAACGACAGTGGATATCCAAGGCAAAAACACATACACCAATTTGTTTGCTACTAATACATTTTCTGTATTTGACTGGATGCATATCAATGCTTCGGCTAATTGGTTGCAAGCCCAAGTACAAACGATGGATCATCTAGGAAATGTCTTAAATGGCAATAATACTTTTGAGCGAGTAAATCCTTCGGCGGGTTTAACGTTTAATCCTTTTGATGCCTTAGCGCTCAAAACACCTTTCCAAGAATTTACTACCTATTTTAACTACAATGAAGGCTTTAGAGCCCCAACACCTGTCGAATTAACCTGCGCTAATCCTAACGCGCCTTGTACCTTACCCAATAGTTTCTTATCTGATCCGCCTTTAAATCCCGTAGTCTCTCATACTCTAGAAACAGGTTTAAGGGGTAAACTTAGCGCTGGACTTAAATGGAACTTATCTTTTTATGAAACCATTAATACCAATGACATTTTGTTTCAGAATGTAGGTACAACCAAAGGTTACTTTAGTAATGTGGGTAAAACTAAACGCCAAGGTATCGAGTTTGGCTTAAACGGCTTAGCCTTTGACAAATTAAATTGGTATATTAACTACGGTTTTGTTGATGCTACTTATCAATCATCCGCCTCTTTATTTAATGGCTTAGGTGCAGAAACAGTTGTAGCGGGCAATAAAATACCCAGCATCCCTGAAAACACCCTTAAGTTTGGCTCAGAATATGAATTATTTCAGCATTTCTTCTTAGGAGGTGACGCACAATATGTCTCTAGTCAATATGCACGGGGGGATGATGCTAACACCCATTCTCAAATTTCTGACTATACCGTTGTTAACCTTAATAGCCGTTATGTTATTACTAAAAATGTTGAACTATTTGCAATGGGGCGTAATGTTTTGGATAACCATTACGCCACGTTTGGTCAATTGGGTACAAACTTCTTCACGGGTGGGACAACACAGTTCCAAGGCCCCAGTGCGCCCGCAACGGCTTATGCGGGTGTTAAGATCCATTGGGAGTAATCTTGACTTTTTACTCTTAAACAGCGCGATATGAGCCTACGAAAGCAGATCATTTATCGCATTTTATGTTCTGCCTTATGCATTTTAATTTTAGGCACTGCGCTTGCTATCTGGCAAGCGCAAAAATCCGTTAATAAAGAAATAGACGCCTCCAGTCATCTTGCCCTGCAACTCATTGCTTTAAGCTTAGATAATAACGGTGTTTTTCAGCAGAGTGATGATTTATCACATTTCCGAACGTTGCAACAAACCCGCCACCTAAGCATTCAGATAGAAAAACCTGATGGCCAAATTATTCACTTTGCGGGAGATAATCAACCCAGCCACCCTGAAGACATGCCGCCTGCGTGGTTTGTCAAATTAGTCCAAAGCGATTACCCCACCGTTAGTCATCAACTTAAAACTCAAAACGGCCAGTCTTTAAAGTTACTCATCCAAGCCCAACCCCTAGATGAAATTACTGAAATATGGGAAGAGACTCTCCGCTTTTTAAGTTTAATTTTAGTGCTAACCCTAGTTACCTTTGTAGCTGTCAGCCTTGCTCTCAATAAATCATTAAAATCTATTGCCGTTATTGTTAAGACTCTAGGCACTATTGAAACCGGCAACTATCAACAAAAACTCCCTCCCTTTGCTATTCAAGAATTTGATAGCATTGCAAATGCGATGAATCATCTGATGGTGGAACTGGACAAAACGCGCAAAGAAAACAGTGCCTTAACGCAACACTCCTTAAGCATCCAAGAAGATGAACGCCAACGCTTATCACAAGAACTTCACGATGAATTAGGCCAATCTCTCACCGCTATTAAAGTGATGGCGGTCACGGCGGCGCATCCCACAGCAGACCATGAAAAAATCTCTGGAGCTATTGTGAGTATTTGTAACCATTTAATGTTAGTTGTTAGATCGATGATGCAACAACTCCATCCTTTAGTGCTCACCGAATTGGGTTTAAAAGCCTGTTTAGAAGATTTGATACAGCATTGGGCAGAACGCAATTCGGGTCTTAGCTTAACAATCAACTGTAATGACAGTGTCGATGGAATTGACAAAAACAAAGCAATACAAATTTTTAGAGTTATTCAAGAATGTCTAACCAATGTGATAAGACACGCTCAAGCCAGCGCAGTTAATATTCAATTAGATATAATTGAACAGCCCTCAACTGAGCTTATTTTAAACATTCGCGATAATGGCTTAGGTTGTGATTTAACTGCAAATCAACCCGGTTTTGGCTTATTAGGTATGAAAGAACGTATAAAGTCACTGAATGGTGAGATTAGCTTTATGTCTATGCCCCAGCAAGGCATGAGCATATCTGTGAAAATCCCCTTATGAAGACCCATAAAATCCGTATTCTTTTAGTGGATGACCATGCCATTGTCCGTGCTGGTTTTAAAATGCTTTTAGCAACACATGAGGCTATTGAAGTGATTGCAGAAGTCTCTCGCGGCGAGACAGCACTACAACAGTATCAGACATTAAAACCGGATTTAGTCATTATGGATTTGTCTATGCCAGGCATTGGTGGCCTAGAAACAATCAAACGCCTGAGTCAAAGAGATAGTGAAGCACTCATTTTAGTTTTTAGTGTGCATCATGAACAGGTCTATATCAACCGTGCTTTAAGTGCCGGCGCTAAAGGCTATATCACTAAAAATAGTGCACCTGAACTGTTATTGGAGGCGATTAACGCCATTATGTTAGGTGAAATTTATGTGGAAAAAGGCTTATTAAAAACCACGCTATCGACTAGTACTTCCGATCACTATCAATCTATTATTGAAGCTTTTTCAGCACGAGAATTTGATGTGTTTAAGCTCTTAGCGCAAGGCGTGAATGTTTACTCTATTGCTGAAGAATTATGCTTGAACTATAAAACTGTCGCCAATTATGGCACTCAAATCAGAAAGAAATTACGTGCTAATTCTCTTATAGACATAGCTCGCATTGCTGAGGATTGCAACATTATTTGATATCTTCCCACTCTCTTATCTTTTCTCAGCAATCAGTTAAACGACCAACCTTTAAAGCCAAACCAATTTAGCCGCCATCACAAATAACAACAACGAGAAGTAACGCTTCAATTTTTTAGCGGGTAATCGATGTGCCAATTTTGCACCTAAGGGTGCTGTTAATATACTGGTTAAGCCGGTCGCTAAAAAAGCGGGTAAATAGATATAACCTATACTACCTTCGGGTAAATTACCCACGTTCAAACCAAGAAGGATATAACTAGTGGTACCCGCAACAGCAATAGGTAATCCACACGCACTAGAAACCGCCACGGCATTGCGCATGATCATCTGACCGCGAACTAAATAAGGGACAGTTAAAGTCCCGCCCCCTATACCGACAATCGCTGATAATAATCCAATAATAATCGCCACAAAAAAATCTAAGAGTCTTGATTGTTTTACCAGACCTGCTTTAGGCGTAATCTCCAATGCCATTTGTATGCCGACATAAAGTAAGAACACGACTAAAAAAATTCGCAACCCTTCAGCACTGATTTGCTTAGCCACCATTGCACCCACAGCAGAACCCACAATAATGCCTGGCACAAGTCTAAGCACTTTTGGCCATATAACTGACCCCAAACGGTGATGAGCCCATACAGAAGAAACCGCCGTAAAGGAAATAACGGCCAAAGAGGTTGCAACCGCCATAATCATAATTAAATCAGCAGAGAAACCTTGCGCCTTAAATAAAACCGCCAATACCGGCACTATGACTAAACCACCACCAATTCCAAATAAGCCCGCTAAAAGTCCTGAAACGATACCCAACACGCTACTCACCAACATAATATCTGACACGTATACCTCGTAGAATTAAATGGTTAACTTCTGATTATTTTATAAAATTTAACGAATAGCTATTCCCGTTGGGGTATTTTTATTTCGCTTTGGGCTTATGTTATTCTAGCGTTAACTTAAACAAACATGCATAAATAATGAAAACATACCTAGTGGGTGGCGCAGTTCGCGATAAGTTACTTGGCTTACCCATTTTAGAAAAAGATTGGGTAGTGATCGCTGAAACTCCCGAATCCATGATCGCCCAAGGATTTAGACCTGTCGGAAAAGACTTCCCCGTTTTTCTACATCCTAAAACCCATGAAGAATATGCGCTGGCCCGAACAGAACGTAAAACTGCACCCGGTTATAAAGGTTTTACCGTACACGCTTCCCCTGAAGTAACCCTTGAGCAAGACTTAATTCGTCGCGATTTAACCATTAATGCCATTGCTATGACGCCAGACGGTGAATTAATCGACCCTTATGGCGGCCAACAAGATTTAAATAATAGAATATTCCGCCATATTTCCCCGGCCTTTTCTGAAGATCCGGTGCGTATTTTACGTATTGCCCGCTTTGCAGCAAGGTTTGCCCATCTTGGTTTTACGATTGCCCCTGAAACTAAAGCATTAATGCAGTCCATGGTTAAAAGTGGGGAAGTAGATGCTCTGGTGCAAGAGCGTGTCTGGGCAGAGTTATTTAAGGCCCTCAAAGAACAAACGCCCGAAGCTTTTTTTACAACCTTAAGAGATTGTTCCGCACTGAAGAAAATTTTACCTGAGCTTGATCGCTTATTTGGCGTTCCTCAACCTGCAAGATATCATCCTGAAATTGATACTGGCATCCATTCATTGATGTGTCTGCAACAGGCTGTCAAATTATCAGAAAAACCTGAAGTACGTTTTGCGGCTTTAGTGCATGATTTAGGCAAAGGCCTCACCTTATCTGAATATTGGCCTAGCCATCATGGCCATGAACAAAAAGGTTTACCCGTGCTAGAAGCTTTATCTGCCCGCTTACGCGTGCCGAATAGTTTTAAATCTCTCGCTAGACAGGTCATGGAATATCATACGCATTGCCACAAAGCTTTTGAATTACGAGCGACTACTTTAACCGATACACTTCAAACGCTAGGTGCTTTTAAAGCCGATAACTCGCTCGCTGAATTTTTATTAGCGTGTGAAGCAGATGCAAAAGGCAGAACAGGCTTTGAGGAAAATCCTTATCCTCAAGCTAAACTTTTTTACGATGCGGCTACAGCGGCTAATGCAATCGATAATACTGAAATCATCAATAGTGGCTTGAAGGGCCCAGAGTTTGGCTCTGCATTAAGGCGCTTACGCATTAATGCCGTCACTGAGGTTATCAACCACTATAAATCGTTGTAAAATAGTTCCCTTTTAATTATTTATAATTTACACCTATGCCTTCTTTTGACATTATTTCTGAATTTGACACTCACGAAGTTAAAAACGCAGTTGACCAAGCTAATAAAGAAGTGAGCACTCGTTTTGATTTTAAAGGCACCAGCTCAAGTTTTGAACTCACTGATGAAAAATTGGTGATGATCTCTGAATCAACTTTTCAATTACAACAAATGTTCAGCGTCGTCGTCGCTAAATTAAGCCGTCGTGGTGTTGATGTCGGCTGTATGGATGTGGGTGATCCTAAAGGGACAGGTGGCAAGTTAATGCGTCAAGAAATCACCCTTAAACAAGGGCTAGACTCAACCACAGCCAAGAAAATCGTTAAGTTGATTAAAGACAAAAAGCTAAAAGTTCAAGCGGCTATCAATGGTGATAAAGTGCGTGTAACCGGTAAAAAACGTGATGACCTTCAAGAAGTGATTCAAATGTTACGCGATGAAAAATTAGAGACGCCGTTACAGTACGACAACTTTAGAGATTAATGAGATAAACGACTTTTGTCGGCTAGATATCGATAAGTAAAATACGCCAAGATAATGATTGCTAGCCATGCCGAGACTAAGGGGCCTGTAATGCCATCATAACTGCTCACCCAATCGTGATAGGGTGAGGTAACATTCGTATTAAAGAATTTTTTACACGTCTTAATCTGCCATACCCAACTACAATGGCATCCAATACAGAGTCCTAGGCTCATATTAAACTGACTTCTTAACAAACCCAAGAAAACTCCAACCATCATCAAAGCCAATAAAGCCGAATAATGTCTGGGACTAATCACGTTGTTAAACGCTTCTGGCCATAGACTAAAACCGCTCCAAACAGTTAGTGTTGAAGTGGGTAAATGTGTTTTAGCGGTTAAAAAATGTAAGCCCGCAAAATAGACTGCACTCACTAATACGGCCATGATGGACGGCAACTTTTTACTTAAACTGGTCCATAACAAGCCTCTAAAGAGCGACTCTTCTAGTAAAGCAATCAAAAAAGCTAATCCCAGGTTAATAGACAACGTATTTAACAAAATATCCCATCCCCAGGATTGGGATTTATTAATGACAATAATCTTTAAAAAATCTAACACTAGAAAAACGGGAATAAGGACAACAAAACCTATCCCAATACCGAGCCCTAATTGCTTTAAAAAATCCTTAAGGGGAGCGTAACCAACTTCTTGTTTATTAATGTTTAAATAAGACATAAACGGAAAAATACTCAACACTAACAAGCCTTGAGTAATTCTTGAAATAAGCTGTCTTAACGGTACAGCATCACTATAAAAATGCACAATCAAGTAAGAAAG
>CANGLL010000076.1 GCA_947454605.1 Methylococcaceae bacterium
GGCGGGATTTCATTGCTTAAACTGGAGGAGGTTGCATTAATAATGAGATCGAATTGCTGATGAGCTAAATCATCAAAACCACAGCCATTGATTGCACCTTTATGAACAAATTCGTTGGCCAAATTAATGGCTTTATCAATTGTGCGATTGGCAATGACTAGCGATGCAACGTTTTGTTCAAGAATAGGTAGTATGATGCCTCGACTTGCGCCGCCCGCGCCTAAAATGAGAACATTCTGATCTTTTAACTTTACCAGATGATTGTTCATTAAGTCAGTGAGTAGGCCTATGCCATCGGTGTTGTCGCCTAATAGGGAGCCATCAGGCTGAAGCGCCAGGGTATTAACCGCTTTACTGAGTTCAGCGCGTTCGGTTTTTTTATCAGCAAAACGCCACGCCAGTTCTTTAAGGGGAAGTGTGCAATTTAACCCTTTGCCGCCATTAGCAAAGAAATGGGATACAGAACTTGAGAATTGTTCTGCATTCACTTCTTGCGCGTCATAAATTAAGCTTTGTAAAGTTTGTTCGGCAAACAGTTTATGAATCCGAGGCGATTTACTGTGTTTTATGGGGCTACCAAAGACCGCGTAATGATCGATAGGTGTCATTCTTGTAACCATTGAGCCACTGATTTTGCATAGTAGCTTAAGATGCCATCACATCCAGCCCTTTTAAAAGAGAGTAAAGATTCTAATACGACCTGTCTTTCATCTAGCCAACCATTCATTGCAGCCGCTTTAAGCATGGCGTATTCCCCACTCACTTGGTAGGCAAATGTTGGCACAGCAAATTGTTCTTTAGCGCGACGAACGATATCTAAATAAGGCATGCCGGGTTTAACCATAATCATATCGGCGCCCTCTTGCAAATCCAATTGAATTTCTCGAAGTGCTTCATCAGAATTAGCGGGATCCATCTGGTAACTGTATTTATTACTTTTACCTAAATTACTTGATGATCCTACTGCATCTCTAAAAGGGCCGTAGAAGCTAGAGGCATACTTAGCCGAATAAGCGAGTATTAAAGTATTGGTATAGTTCGATGATTCTAGGGCTGATCTAATAGCGCCAATTCGACCATCCATCATGTCAGAAGGAGCGACCACATCCACTCCAGCCTCAGCATGTGATAAGGCTTGTTTAACTAATACTTCAATAGTTTCATCATTAAGCACATAACCGTCTTGATTAATTAAGCCGTCCTGACCATGAGTGGTGAAGGGATCAAGGGCTACATCAGTAATAATACCTAAATCTGGAAATGCACTTTTTAATGCTCTAACACTCCGTTGAGCTAAGCCTTCTGGGTTATAGGCTTCAGCAGCATCTACAGATTTTTTGTCTGCTGGCGTGACCGGGAATAAAGCGATAGCAGGTATGCCTAATTGATTAATTTCATCCGCTTGTTCAAGTAATAAGTCTAATGAAAATCGAAAAACCCCTGGCATTGAGCTTATCTCTTCTTTTTGTTGAGTCCCCTCAGTGACAAACATAGGGTAAATTAGGTCATCTACAGATAGGCTATTTTCACGCATTAAACGTCTTGAAAAATCGTTATAACGCATTCTTCTCATGCGTGTGAGAGGAAAATTGATGTTATTATATGTCATCGTATCTATACTCATTAAGTTTAGAAATTAGCACTTCTGCTTTGAATTAATATGTCTATATGATTTATTGTATCAAGGATTGCAGGTGTGGTTATTCGTAAAAATAGAGCAAACTACCATTAGTATAATTTTAGAGGGTTTCATGAACGTTAGGCATTACACATTGTTTGGTTTTTTCACATTATGGATGTTTTTGATGTTATCAGGTCAAGCGAGTGCAGCTGATTTGCTACCACCACAACAAGCTATTGAAACGGCATCTGCAAAATTACAACATAAGATGCAGGATAAAACGTTCATTAAGAACTTTTCAAAAGTTAACCAGTTTGTTAATGAAGCCATCTTACCCAGTGTTGATTTTGAAAAAATTTCTTCTTTAGTATTAGGTAAACTTTGGAAATCAGCTACGCCTCAAGAGCGTGAACGTTTTAAACAAGAATTTCAAACTTTGTTGGTTAGAACTTATTCTAGAGCCTTTGTAGAGTTTAAAGATTGGTCAATTCGTTATTTGCCAATTGAGGCAGGTGCAGATGAGAGCAAAGTTATTGTTAAAACAGAAGTATTGCAGCCAGGCCTAAAACCAGTGGCTGTTGATTATCGCATGTTACTGACTGATGGTGATTGGAAGGCTTACGATATTATGATTGAAGGCGTAAGCTTGGTAACCAACTACCGTACTACTTTTACCAGTGAAGTGGATGCTAAAGGTTCTTTAAGTGCCGTTATTGATAGTTTAGCAAAGAGAAATATAGAAGCACTTGCGGCAAAAAGCTCATAAGAGTTTATTTCTGATTAATCTCAATCGTTTTGAATGATTGATTACACACCTTTATACACGGCTTTGCTTGATGCTAAGGCGGATGCTTGGGTAAGTATATTACCCAAGCAGTTAGCTGACGGATTCGATGTTACTAAACACGGAACCTTGTCAGAATGGCAAACTGTCATTGAAAGTATTCCACAATACCCTTTATCCCAGCGTTTATTAAACAATTTCGCTATTCAACTTGCCCCTGTTGATGACTTGAATTCATCAGAATTGGATCAATTTACCCATCAGCTTAAATCTTTGCATCCGTGGCGAAAAGGCCCCTACGATTTAATGGGTGTAACTATAGACACCGAATGGCGCTCAGATTGGAAGTGGGATCGATTAAAAGATCATATTGCTCCATTGAAACACCGATTAGTCTTAGATGTAGGTTGTGGCAATGGCTATCATTGTTGGCGTATGTTGGGTGCGGGGGCAAAAATGGTGGTGGGTATTGACCCCATGCTACTTAATGTCATGCAGTTTCATCTGCTTAAAAAGTTATATGGCGAAGCACCTATTTACGTCTTACCCCTAGGTATTGAAGATATGCCCTATGGCTTAAAAGCATTTGATACGGTCTTTTCAATGGGTGTTTTATATCATCGAAGATCCCCCTTGGATCATCTATACGAATTAAGGGATAGTCTCCGTTCGGGTGGGGAGTTGGTACTTGAGACGTTAGTGATAGATGGTAGTTTAAATGAGGTATTAGTGCCTGAAGATCGCTATGCGATGATGCGAAATGTATGGTTTTTACCGACGTGTGACACTTTAATAAGTTGGTTGGGGCGTTGTGGGTTTAAAAACATTCGCTTGGTTGATGTCACTACAACGACTATTGAAGAGCAACGCAGTACCGAGTGGATGCAGTTTCAATCGCTTAAAGATTTTTTAAAACCAGACGATTCCTCATTAACGTATGAGGGATATCCCGCGCCTAAACGGGCCATTATTCTTGCAAACTCACCATAAAAGACGATTTTTAAGTTCATTTCTATTTATATTTAAAATTATTTAATGGCTTTAAATCAGCGTGTTAACGCTAAATTAGGGTTAATAGCGTTAAATAGGACTAAAATAAAATTGAAATATTAAAATAACTTACTAGACTCCGTGTTGAGCAACCGCTCAAAGTTGATAGAAATCCTTTTATTAGCTTCTTATTCGTCTAGGAAAATCATGAAAAATTTAATTTTACTGTTATTGTTTTTATTCTCTACAAATTTATTAGCGGCACCTGTTAACGTTAATACGGCTGATTCAAAGGCAATTGCCGATGCTTTAAATGGTATTGGTATTAAAAAAGCAGACGCTATCGTTAAATATCGAACAGAAAATGGCGCATTTGCGACTGTTGAAGATTTGACCAAAGTAAAAGGCATCGGTCAAAAAACGTTAGAAAAAAATAAAAAAGATATCTTGTTAACCAATACACCCTCGGCAGAACCAGCAGCTGTTGTTGAACCCACAAAGGTAAATAAATCAAAATAGTAGCTGGACTCTTGGTCAAGCACTATTCTGATTGAGAAATAAGCTCTATTTAAGATGAAGTGAGTTTATTTGTAGGGGAGGATATTTAAAAATAATCTTCTCTACAGGTATTCTTTTAAAACCTTAATTATTCGTCTACGTTTTTCAAACTGGCTGGGCTCATATCAGCCAATCCCATCGCATGACGCGTTAGTAAATGTTTCACACTAGGTATATGATCCAGTAACGTGAGGCCAATATTTCTGAAGAGGGCTAATGCTAACCATTCATTGGAAAATACTTTGACTACCGTATCTGTAAATCCAATGGTTTTGTCATGATCACTATTACGTGATTTGGCGTACGTATTAAGAAATGCTTTATCGCCAATGTCTGCATTGAGTTCAGTTTGGGTGATTAAATTATCCGCTAAACTTACCACATCTCTTAAGCCTAAGTTAAAGCCTTGTCCAGCAACAGGGTGCAATTGATGCACGGCATTACCAATAATAACGGCTCTATCCGCTAACATCTTTTCTGCACGGATTAATGACAACGGAAATGCTCTTCTTGGCGCGGCCAAACTAAAAGCGCCAAGCTTAAATCCAAAACAGTTTTGTAGTTCGGCTAAAAAATCAGCTTCATTACCCAGCATTAAAGCTTCTGCATCTTCTGTCGTACGTGTCCAAACGACCGCACTTCGGTTTTTATTGAGTGGCAATAAAGCCAAAGGACCCGAAGAAGTAAAGCGTTCAAAAGCCGTATTGTTATGTGGCACAGTTAAATTAACGGTAGTGACAATAGCGGTTTGGCCATAATCGACAGATTGCTGAGCGATATCCAATAATTGTCTAACAGAAGAATATCCCCCATCCGCCCCCACCAATAATTTAGCGGACAGATTTAAATTTTCATTGCCCCGTTTAAGAGAAACGTGAATTTGATTATCGCCAGACATTAAGCCGACAACTCGCGCAGGAGAAATCACATCTATGCCCGCCTGATCGACAAGTTGGCTGATATGCGTTTCAAGTTCACGTGCTGTAATCACATAACCTAAAGCATCCACCTGTTCTTTTTCTGCCGATAAACGAGTTTTACCGAAGTGACCGCGATCAGAAATGTGAATGTGTTTAATGGCCGTAGCGGCATCACTAATACCTTGCCAAGCATTTAATGCTTCTAACATCAGCACTGTTCCTGCGGCTAAAGCTAAAGCTCTATCCCCTGAGGGGGCTGATTGGAGTTGTTCTTTGGTATTGGCTTCAATAATGGCTATTTTTAAAGGACTATTAGCCAACTTTAAGGCTAGACAGTTACCCGCTAAACCACCCCCGACAATAATTAAATCATAATCTTGTTGCATTATTGTTCCTGCATTAAAGCTTCAATCTCTTGGATAGATTTGGGTACACCAGCAGTTAAAACCTCGTGCCCTGTACTGGTCACTAAAATATCATCCTCAATACGAATACCAATACCTCGCCACTTTGCTTCCACTGTTTTACAATCAGCGGGGATATATAGGCCGGGTTCAACCGTTAACACCATACCGGGTTCTAAGACGCGCCATTGATTATTGATTTTATAATCGCCCACATCATGCACATCCATGCCCAGCCAATGTCCAATACGATGCATATAAAATTGTTTATATTTTTCGTCTTTAATGAGTTTATTGACTTTGCCTTTTAGCAGACCTAGCTCCACCAAGCCCTTCGTCAATACTTCTACCGAAGCATCGTGTGCTTGATTCCAAAATAGCCCCGGTTTAATGTTTTCCAAAGCGGCAAATTGAGCATCTAAGACCAGTTGATAGAGCAGTTTTTGTGGCTCGGTAAAACACCCAGAAACAGGA
The DNA here is from genome assembly GCA_947454605.1 of Methylococcaceae bacterium. Classification (GTDB taxonomy): domain Bacteria; phylum Pseudomonadota; class Gammaproteobacteria; order Methylococcales; family Methylomonadaceae; genus Methylobacter_C. Next base: position 5,752 of record CANGLL010000076.1, read on the forward strand.
AAAGTGCGCGTAATATCCGCCGCATAATGATCACATTCAGCGCCAGCATCAATGAGTAAAAGATCACCGTTTTTTAATTTAGACGTGTTCTCAGTGTAATGCAACGTACAAGCATTTTTTCCTCCAGCAACGATAGAAGGGTAGGCAACATGCCTTAAACCATTTGTATTAAAATGATAAATCAGTTCAGCTTCTATTTGATACTCATAAAGACCAGCCTTAGAGGCTCGCATCGCTTTAACATGACCTGCAGCAGAAACTTCAGCGGCTAAGCGCATTAACTTAAGTTCATTCGCGCTTTTAAATAAACGCATTTCATGCACGATCAATTCTAAGGACACCAATTCACTCGGTGCAACGATACCTGATCTGGACTGATTACGCATATTGTTAATCCATTCAAGCAACTTATTATCCAGCTCTAAGTTACGCCCCATAGGGTAAAACACTTTGGTCTTATTCTCTAAGAGGCCTGGCAAAATGTCATCTAAGTCATCAATAGGAAAAGCATCATCCGCATCGTAATGTTGCGTTGCGCCCTCTAAGCCAGCATGCGCGCCTTCCCAGAGTGCTTTTGTCGCATCGTACTCGCGGCAAAATAAAATATATTCCCCTTGCTCACGGCCGGGTATAAAAACGGCTAAGGCATCAGGTTCATTAAAGCCGGTTAAATAAAAAAAATCGCTGTCTTGTCTAAAAGGGTAATCGACATCTCTATTGCGTGTACGAACAGAGGCGCTGCTAATTAAAGCAACATTGCCCATTCCAATTTTACTAATGAGTTGTTTACGGCGTTTTTTAAATTCACTTTGCTTCATATTTTAGTTTACCGTTAGGCATTAATTTCATCACTATTATGCATTAACTCTGCTTTTAATAATAAGACCGCCGATCTTAAATACTCAGTAATTTCCACGAAAGCGGCTTCATCCTCTTCCCCTTCAACTTCTGTATCTAGTTTCGTAAATTCAGTTATATCACGTAAAATTTCTAATGCATCTTTAGAAAACGTGGTGGTAGCGTTTACAGAGCCCATGCTATACAGAAATCCTCTGCACCAGTTTGTTAGGGCCTCAGTTTGATCACTTAAATCATAATCATCTTCAGGTAAAAAAAGATCAAACTCAAATTCATCTTCAATGAGTAATCTTTTGGTTTCATCAAATAATCTTACTAAAACTGATTCATCGGCATCCACAGTGGTTGGGCTGTTAGCTTTAAGCTCAGTTATCCATGTGTCACTGTTTGAATGTTCGTTAATACATAAAATGCCCGTTGCCATACCATGGGCTTCTGCGGCTGATAGATCAGGATCTATCTCTAAAATGATTGCGTTACACGCGTTATAAGCCATAATAATTTCACTATTACTAAAATAAAAATGACGCTTATGCTACCATTGAACCTAAAATTGTTTAATATTTGTTCTGTTTTAATTAAATTAAACAAACACTGAGCGCCGGTAGAAGTTTATCATCACTTATAAAAAATACCTGATTACTTGCAACATTTATAGTGGCTACTATGACTGAAATTTATTTGCCTATAGAAATTGAAGACGTTGAATACAATCTTGATAAGCTAATCGATGGGTATCGTAAGCTTAAAAATGAAAACGCCTCTTTAAAACAGAAACAAGACGTATTGGCTCAAGAAAACCTAGAATTACTTGAGAAAACAACCGCTGCTAAAGTGCGTTTAGATGAGATGATTTCCCGATTAAGAGCAATGGAGAATAGCTAATGACGAAGAAAGTACAGCCAGTTACCCTTCTAATTATGGGTAAAGAGTATAAGATTGCTTGTGATGAAGAAGAACAAGATGAGCTTATTCACTCGGCACAACAACTCGATATTCAAATGCGCAAAATGCGTGATTCTGGCAAGATTGCAGTCCCAGAAAGAATAGCGGTTATGGCCGCATTAAATCTAGCGCATGAGTTACAGACAGTAAAAACCCAAAATGATTTATTGAATAGTCGATTAAGTGAATGTTTAGCTAAATTAAATCAAAAAATAGAAAACGTTTTAGAAAATACATAAACACGGCTAGAATAATCATTCGTATCTCCTGCGGCGTTTGATAGTGTGCTGGGTGTTTCCTGAACCTGTTTTTACCCCGGGAGTGAAATCCGTTATTGGTGTGCATGCCTGTTTTAGACAGGAAGCCTTATTTATCGGTTACATTCCCACTTGAACCGTCGGTTCAAGGACGAAAGCACATGGCGGCGTTCGCGGGGATACGCTTTAACTCATTCAAATATATGAATTACTCAACAGTTTTATTGTCATTGGCTGGTGGTGCCCTTATCGGGTTAGCGGCTGCACTCCTCCTTTATTTTAATAACCGAGTCGCGGGTATATCCGGTATTGTTGCGGGCCTTATTAAACCTTGGCAATCTGATAGCGCATGGCGCTTAGCTTTTTTGATAGGACTAATCCTCAGTGCATCGGTTTGGTTTTTATTTGGTGGCATTATGCCTATTCAGCTTGATAGTACTGTTGAGGTCTTAGCTGTCTCGGGTCTTTTGGTAGGTTACGGTACTCAGTTAGGTAATGGGTGTACCAGTGGGCATGGTATTTGTGGTTTAGCGCGTTTATCCACCCGGTCCATGGTCGCCACGGCTTGTTTTATGATCACCGCGGGTCTGGCTGTGTATGGGGTGCATCATGTCCTTTAAAAAATCACCTGCGTTTTTAATTCTCACAGCCTTTTTGAGCGGCTTAATTTTTGGATTAGGCTTAATAGTCGCTCAAATGACTAACCCTGCCAAAGTGATTGGTTTTTTAGATGTGGCAGGTCACTGGGATCCATCCCTAGCGTTTGTAATCATAGGTGCCTTAGTCACTTTAAGCTCACTACAGTTTTTAATTAAAAAAAGCTGCCGATATAACGCTTCCAAAACAGAGTCGGCTAAGCCCTTACATTCAAAAGTGGATGCTAAATTAATTATCGGATCCTCTATTTTTGGGATAGGTTGGGGATTATCTGGGTTGTGCCCCGGTCCTGCTTTAGTGAGCTTAACATCAGGTTTAACGGGTACTTTTGTATTTGTGGGTGCCATGTTTACCGGCTTTGTAGTCTTTAAGGTGTTGCATCAACCCAAGTAACAAATATGTCATTATTCCCTGTCATAATTGAGCCCACCTTTATAATAGTTACACTGCCATTTAAATAGGTGGCTATCAAAAATTTAAAGCAATAGCCCATTCATGTATTCACTGTTTGTAAAAAACATAGCCTTCTTAATTGCTTTATTAATTCTTACAAGCTTAATCACTGTGCAGGCGGATGATGCTAACGCAGAGGCAACAGACGATTCTGCAGAGTTTTCTGTGATGA
>CANGLL010000077.1 GCA_947454605.1 Methylococcaceae bacterium
ACTCGCGGAAGTCTTAAATGATAATGACCGAGAGCATGTCCATAAAATATACAAAGATAACCGCCAAAGTACTGAAATCTTGCAATACAAATGGGAATTGAATTACTTCTTACACAAATGGTTAGACTATTGCTTCTATAAACAAAACGCCGTTGTTAAAGTCGCTTAATTAAGACTGAACCTTCTGTAAGCTTGCTCAATGCTTGCCACCGCAATAACTCAGTTTCTGCAAGCTTGTTGAATGCCTGTGCAAGCAATAACTCACCACCCACAAACTTGGATAAGTTGTCTTTTAATTTTACTAAATACACTGAATTAATAAATCATCGTAAAAATTAATTAATTCGGTTACTTTTAAAGAAAAACCATATCGCACCAATCACGACCAGAAGTCCAACTAACTTTAAAGAGCCCGATAAAATAGCAACGGTTACTGAATAAGCGCCTAACTTTGTAAATACAAAACCTAAGCCAACCAATAATATAAATGCCCAAAACATAATACTTCACCTCTTTTGTGTTTAAGATGCGAAACATAATGCAGGGTGAAACGGACAGGTGATGTCGTTTTTTAAGAATTAAAATAATTCATTAAACGACATCACCTGTCATTCGATTTAAGGACAATATTCATTGCTAACAATCTTTATGGAGAACAAATACTATGAATACAAAAATATGTATCGTCATCGGCTTATTAGTCATCGCACAAGTCAGTCTTGCGGTAGAACGCATAGTACCCACCGATGCCTCAGGGAATCTTAAATATAACGACACCCATTATCGTGTTGAAAATAATAGGATCATTCCGACAGATGCGGCGGGTAATCTTAAATATGATCAGACGCATTACAGAACTGAAGGAAAATTAACTATCCCCACCGATGCATCAGGAAATCGTAAATGGACTGAAACCCATTATCGTACTGAAGGAAATAACATTGTCCCTGTTGACGCATCAGGGAACCGTAAATGGACTGACGTGCATTATCGTATTGAAGGCAATAAAACTGTGCCAGTTGATTCTTCAGGTAATCGCTTATGGAACCAAACCAATTTCACAATTAAAAAATAAATATATTTATTAGGCAGTTAATAGAGGGGATTAATATGGGGTTAAGATGGAGAAAGTCTGTCAATATCGGAACAGTTAGAGCTAATTTTTCTAATAGTGGCGTAGGCTGGACTATTAATCTAGGACTGGTTCGTGTGGGTCTAAGCGCTACAGGAAAAATATATTTTAGTATCGGTATCCCAGGGACAGGGTTTTACTATTCGACGCAAATAAAGTGAATAAGAATAGCAAATGACTCCCAATGATATTTTTATTATTACTAAAATCATTAATAGTTGAAATAAAACACAAAAAAACTATAATTTTTCATTTAATTAACCATACAAGATAATTAAGTTACTTAATTTATGACCCAAAACAAAGCATATCCCACTATAAATTTCTGGAAATTCTTAATTATATCTACCCTTTGGTATGGATACGCTTATTTCACAAGTAAAAACCTAGTTCATCAAAGTTTTGGATTAGTATTCTTAAATGTAATTATTTTCGCGACCCCAATTGCTTTATCTGGGGCATATAGTCTTGTTATTAATCAAGCAAGAACAGTTTCTTTTTATAACACAGATGGATGGACTTATTGGTTCTTCTCGAGACGATTTCTTAAAGCTTTTATTTGGTTAACCTGGTCAATAATATCTGCATTTTTAATGCTAATATTCTTTGTAAGTTGCACATCTGCACAATGGCTGGCTTTAGCAGGGTTAATCTCAGTTTATTGGTGGATTCACTTTAAAAATCGATCATTCTTACGTACGGAACTAAAAAAACACTATGTACTTACCAATTACTCTATAACTTGGTCAAAATGGACAAGCTTAATAGTATATCTACCTCTATATTTAATTCTATTAAATTATCTTGATGACACATCAGCATCTAAATCTCTTCAAGAAACAATAACTCAACAACAAAAAATTGTTAGCGGATTCAACAGCAGTTTTATTGTTCAAATAGCTGTAGAGATATCCGCATTCAAAGATGGCTTTCAAATTTGGATCATTCAACACTTTGGTGAATTTGGAAAAATATGGCCTCTTTTACTCAACACCATAGCTGGCACAATCATCTTCTTTAATACAACCTTAACCTTATCCGCATTTGTAATTAATAAAACTGAGTACCGAAGAATTTTTGCACCAATAACGGATGATGATATCCCCAGTCCTTTATCTAAACAAACCATTGCTTTTGCATCAGCCACTATTACATTTATCCTTCTATTCATTTTTCTACCTTTAACCGCTACGCTAGAAAAATCATTATATGATCACCCTGAAATGTTTGAATCCATAAAAAGGGTAGAAAACCAACTTATTGCTTCTGTTGAAAAAATAGACGGTGAATTGTATACGCAAGGCACCATAAAAAAAATTGAAGCAATTAATGCTTTGAGTTTCGAAAAATTCAATGTATCAAAGGCGTTATTGGAAAATAACATCGATAACGCATATAACCAAATGGAGTCGAATGTAGATAGCTATCTCGATTGGTATTATAGCCTTAAAGCAGAATATCTTAGATTAGCCAAATTGATGATGGGGACCATTGAAAATGACATGAAGATAGAGCTTGAAAAAAAACTTACCAAAGGTGAAGTAACTAAAACACTATCAGATGGATTAAATCAATTAATTGCTGATAATAAAGTTATCAAAACTGAAAGTGAATTATCGATTAAAAAAATACTTGCAGACAATCACCTGCCTGATACTGGAACACCAGTAAACATAGTAAAAAACATGTCTTTAAATGAGATGTTTACTATTCCAGATATGCTAGGTATTACAGATTTTAAAAACAGATTATTAACGGATGGATTGATTGCTACCGGTATTAGTGCAATTATTATAAAAAAGGTTCTATCTAAAGGAACATTTAAAGTTGCAGCAAAAGCCCTATCTAAAATAGCTGTTAAGAAATCAATTTCTACCGGAACAGGAACAGCTGTCGGAGCAGTTATTGGTTCATTAATCCCGGGAGCAGGCACTATTGTGGGGGGAACTGTTGGTGGGATTGTTACAGGATTATTTTTAGATACAGCACTACTTAGCTTAGAAGAACTTACCGATAGAGAAAAATTTAAACAAACTATTATTGATAGTATTCGTGAGTCAAAAGCCGAATTTAAAGATAAATTATTTAATAATAAACTTCCAAAAACTCAGGAAAATAAAGATTTAATTATTAAAGCTGAGCAAGGTGATATAGAAGCGCAAATTAAAATAGGGTTTAAATATGAAAATGGCGAGGATATTGAACAAAACATTGAGGAAGCACTTAAGTGGTATAAAAAAGCCGCTGATCAGGGAAGTTCAAATGCAAAAGTAAACATTGGTAACCTATATCGAAACGGCAATGGGGTTGGGGTTCCTCAAAGTGATAAAGATGCATTACATTGGTATCAAAAAGCTGCCGACCAAGGTAATGCAGACGGTCAAAATCTTCTAGGAATTATGTATTTCAATGGAACAGGGATTGATAAAGATAATAATCAAGCTTTATCTTGGTTTCATAAATCAGCCGATCAAGGTAATAGTGACGCACAAGTTAATCTCGGCGTCATGTATCAAAAAGGGGTCGGTGGTGAAAAGAATGACGAAAAAGCCATCTCTTGGTTCAAAAAATCTGCCGAACAAGGTAACTCATCTGCACAAGTCAACCTAGGCGCAATGTATCAATATGGATATGGTGTTGAAAAAAATACAAAGGAAGCCTGCGCTTTGTTTAAAAAATCTGCAGACCAAGGTAACACTGATGCTCAAGTAGGCTTAGCGGTCTGCTACCAAAGCGGTGATGGCATTGAAAAAAATGATGAATTAGCCGACTTTTGGTATAAAGAAGCCGCTACTATTAAAAATGACGATAATATGCGTTTAATTAATACCACATCCTATTTAACCAACTTAAATAAGTTTGTAACTTCTGTAGGCACAGATGAATATGTTATTGTCAAATCGACAAAAGTGGAAAATTTTACAAGAGAATCAGGCAAGCATATTAATACCCCTTTTGGACCCATATCTACAAGTCACTCAACAATCAAAGCTAATGTAGAAGCAAATTATTCATACCATGTTAATTTAACGACACTTAAATATAGTATGGAAAATGAAATTCTAGTATTTAATGTACCCAAATTATTTCTATCAAAACCAGTCGCAGAAAATACGGCAGCCTATAATTATAAGTGTAGAACGACCATACTAAAGCAAGATGTACCCTATGACGATCTATCCCCCGATTGCACAAAAGCCGGAAATTTATTACATACAGAACTATCTAATGAGTTAGAGGCAACAGGGGAAACGAATAAAGCAAATGTCTACACAGATGCCGCAACTTCTCTAGCTCATAACTTTGATAGTTTTGCGAAAAACAATGATAAAGGCATCTACTACAGAAAAATTTCTGTTATTTTTGATGATGAAATTGGAAAGCCAAGACGTGAGTTTGAGATAAACAAAAGCTATTGTGGCGATGAACCTTGTAAGCTTGAAGTACCCGTGGGGAACGGACAAATATTAACTATTAAATAATCCTCAATAACGAGTCATCTTAAAACCCCAACAAACATGACATTTGATAACCCACTTATCGGCTTTATCTTAATAACGATAAGTGGGGGACTGCATTTTTGGCGAAAGAAAAAAGCTTTTGATAATCCGCGTTACCCAAGTTACTGGCGACATCTATCAGCTAAATCACTAGATAAACTCTATAACTTCTTATCTTTAATATCATTGATTAGTGGTATTTTAGTTTTCGGCACTGCTTACCAAGATTCATGGGGAAGCTTGGTTTTACTACCCATTTATGCCGTTATGTTATTTCTTTTGATAGGTGTTTGAGTTATTTAATTCGTATGAGTTTTCATGAAATCTCTTAATTATAAAAAACGCCTTTGTTAGGAGTAATGAATTAGGTATGATTCCAAAAAACGAGAGATATTATCAATGACACATTGTATTAATAAGATTAACTTGAACAGTATATTGCTCCTGATTTTTACAGGTATAGTGTTTTTAAATTTAGGCCAACCTTATGCCGAAGAGAATACCCAACCTACTCCGCCATTAATCGTTTTACAACAAAATAAACAGCCTGATCCATTGATTCCTCTAAATGTATCATTTCGCAAAACCTATTCAGACCTTCGAACGCAAATTCTAACAACAAATGACCCTATTATTGTTCAAGTAAGCGATAAAATCGTGCTTTTAAAAAACGGTACTCGCACAGAGTCAAAAGCTTTTAGCAATCGTTATACTGAGCTTAAATCTTTAGCTCACATTCCACTGGCAATATACGTAATGCTAGTTACTAGCACTGACTCTGAGATAGACAAGGTACATCTTGATAAATTACGTGACTATCGGGCACTCATCGAACAAGTTAGTGATTCAATATCTTCGCGTAACTTTAGTTCTGAACAACTTGACCGCCAACTAAGAATTATTAATGGATCTCTCTCTATTATAGAAACTGCCTTGATCCATAAATTAATCTCGAAGGCGGCCTTGCATCAATTTACTCTTAGCCAACGCCAAGATACCCTTGCTAATATTTACGACGCTGCTGAAGACCAAATTAATACCATCCAACAACAGGTCGATATATGGCTGAAAGAAATGACGCCTGAAGAAAAGCAGCACTTACGTGTAGTTGTTGGAGCTTCGCATATGCCTCGCACGGGGAATCTTGCCATGCAGTATTTTTCAGTGATCTTGGGTGAACCCTACGAAGGCCGTTATGAAGTAGAAGGTGACAATAGAGAAAATAGCTTTCGACTTATTTACGGTGAAAACATCTTTGATGAAGAAAGTGCATTGCGATTGCTGGGAACCCACTTGATAGATGCAGATATTGGTACTTATTTTTTTAATAACTCTCAAAGGATGCATCGGGATTTATTGGCTGATGCAACAGAGAAGATTATTCGCAAAAAAAGGCTTTTAAAACAATTAAAACCTATTCAATAATAACCTGTCTTTAAAGATTCCACTTTTTTGAACTCCCAATACGGAAGTAGTCATGACGCCCAAACATTTATACGCCTTACATCCGTTTCAAAACGACCATTATTGTATAGTTTTAACCACCGATAGGCTGGTGCTTCGTTAGTTATACATTTAGATTTAGATAATGATTGATAACCAGTAGCGGGGGTTGATAAGTAACAAATACCCTGCTGAACAATGAAAAATTCCTGATGAACATGACCCGACACAACCAATTTTATATTCGGCAACTGTTCAAAACACTCCATGACTTGCTGATGATTACGCACTTCATAATCGATGCCGCGATCATTATGAGCAGGTAAATTATGATGCATCGCAATAACTGACGATTTATCTGGATGACTTGCAATCAATGCTTTTATTCGTTGTAATTCGGCATAACTTACCTCGCCTTCATAACTATCCGGCATGGGTTGATAAATTGAATCGACCAGAATAATTTGCCAATGGTTCAACAAACAATGTTTATCTGTAGTAACAAATTCAGATGGATAAACCTGAGAAGCATTTTCGGGATAATCATGGTTACCCAGCACATAATAAACGGGTACAGAAAATATTTTTAATGCCTCAGCAATAAATTGATAGGCATCAACAGCACCATCATGAACCAGATCACCGGTAATTATAATAATATCGGGATTCTCATAATGCTGTTGAATATGATTTAAAACCTTGGCAAAACTATCGCGAGTATTAATGTTATTAAACAAACCAGTTGGATCAGCAAATAAATGTAAATCCGTAAGCTGTAAAACTGATGTGTAATCACGTTTCATTTACTAGCAATTGCCTCGCAGCGAGCCCTGGCAAAAAAACTGGCCGGGTTAGCACACCATTGGTCAAGCGCATTACACTGATGCTCTAGTTCTGTTACAGTCAACCACTTTTCAGCTAGAATCAGTTGACGGTGATCGGAGTTTAAAAATTGATGCCAATAACTGCGAATACTGTCTTTTTCAATATCACTGGCAAAAGTGTCATAACTACAAGACACTTTAATATTTTGGAAACCTTGTCTAAGTAATAATTCTTTATGTTGAGAACCAAAATAAATATTACCGCCTTGATGGCTAAATACTTTTTCTATGGTATCCCAAACAGCCGTTAATTCTGTATTTAACGGCATCATCATATCACCGCTGTGACAAGCATCACGCAACGCTACAAGCCCGCCAGGCTTCAAGACACGAAAAAATTCGGCTAAAGCCTGCTCCGGTTTTTGTAAATGATAAAGTACAGCATGAGCAAAAACCACATCGAACTGCTCATCAGCATAAGGCAATGAATAGGCAGAACCGCAAGTAAAACTGGCATTGATAATGGCTCTCTCTTTTTGCATTAATAAAGCCTGTTCAACTTGAATAGGGCTGCTATCTATACCAAATACTTGTCCAGGATTAACTAATTCAGCAATATCCAAAGTCATTGATCCAGGGCCACAACCACAATCCAGAACGGTTAATCCTGAACTTAAATGTGATTGCAAAAAAGCACCTTGCTTGGCAAAGGTACGTTGTTTGAATTGGTCGATGATTTGCGTTGAATAGCCACCGCTGTATTGTTCTGTCATGATCTAATTGCTCCAGCAGTTAAAAACTCATTTTTTAGACAAAGCAGATGATACGGTATGACGAAAAAAAATACTACCGCGACGCAATCCATCGTCATCGGCAAAGTAATCTATTTAATCACAAGAGAAAACTTTCTTTAACAGCGACTCTAACCGCTTTAACATTGTCTGAATTACCTGATGCTTGGACTGCGCGACGAGAGTGGTCTAATGACAATGAAGCCAAAATTGACCCACAGCAGGAATTGATCTTACTGACATTGATAGTGTAGACACACCCAAGCCGACATATCCGCTATGAAGCGGCTGCAAAAAGTTTGGCCAATAATTTTAATGAGTTTGCTAAGAATAATGACAAGGATGTCTATTATAAAAATATTGCCGTGATTTTTTTGGATGAACCCTATCAACGTAGAAGAACGTTTAATTACAATCAAAATTATTGCGGTAAGGAATCTTGTAAGGAGGTTCTATTTGGAAATGGTCGGATTTTAACTGTGCATTAGTTTTTAATTGAAAACCATAACAATAAGTTTCATGACATTAAGCATACCTAACAATCATTACAATCATTACAACAACTTGGTTTATCGTTTAGCATAAAATGAAAGCTATTATTGAGGTAATGCTCTTTACAGGCTAAATCTTAAGCCTCGATAGTATTCAATTTAAAGGGTGTGTGGACTCTGTACACTGGTAATCAATTGATACTAACCATCTAACACAACCATTGTTCGTAGGTCTTATACAGTTTTGTCGTGCTCCCCCAAAAGGTTCTGCATTTTTATACCCCCAAGCAGAGCAGCGTTGCTGAGCAATCATAATGCCTTGTTGTGGATCTATTTGGGGCACTTCAAATAATTCATATTCGTATGATAATTTAATAGTGCCATCAGCACGACTTCCACCCGTTGGAACTAACTGCTTTTGTACGGCACAACCTTGCATTAAGAAAACAGACAATAGCGTTGAAAAAGTAATAATGTATTTCAAGAAAACTCCTAGTTGAATAATTAAGCTAGAGATAATTATGCAATATGAAGCTGACAGGTGATGTCGTTTTTCTTGAGGTGTTAAATATTTCTATTATTTCTTATAGCGTCTATCCCCTCCTACATCCCCTTGGGATAGTCCATGACGAAGAGGGTTTTTCATGTTTAGCGTAGTCGGCGACAGGGATTTTTTCACCGGTTATGCCTTCAATATCAGCCACGCTAACTAGGTAACGATCCAGATTATCTTTAGTAGCCTCTTGGCTATTAGGGACTATCCAAGCAATTGCACGCTCATCTTGACCGGTACCGCGAATAACCACTTTCCA
>CANGLL010000078.1 GCA_947454605.1 Methylococcaceae bacterium
AAAACTCAGATTGCGTTAAACCACTGAGTTGCCACTTATCAATCAACTCTTGCCAAGAGGATGCTGAAGCCATTTACGTTCTCCTTTATAAAAAAATAAAGGATGCCAGATTGAAATGTTAAATTGAATATGGTCGGGTTAGACGCTTACTATTTTTCTGCATCAGGATGCGAACAAATCATAATGAATAATCAGCAATTGTTAGAGCAATTGTATGAAGGTGATGTATTAATGCTTACTAGCTTTCTTGATGTGGGGTCGGCATCATTTGATATGTGGCCATCAATCTTTCTTATTTACGATAGAGGTGTAGTTATTCAAACTCTTGACGATGGGTTTGTCTCATCAATGCCAGATGGAAACATGGTGATGGAAGCAATTAGAAGGTCAATTAAAAGTCAGCGAAATTACTTTATCAACAACTATGTGCTTGAACCCATCAATTAGAATTGAAAGAAATGGGTTCAAGTCTGAGCTATTACAACCAAAAACAACTCAAGCTTTATCCAGTAATTGTTGCATAGTTTTCTTCAGCTCGATTTTCTTAATTTCTGGGTCAACCTCTTGAATATATTCAATGGCAGTGTAATCATCACCCCTCTTTCTATTTTGAGGTGGTTCAAGTGTTTCGATGAGCAACGCTTCCAAAGTTGCAACCAAACTACTAGCGAGTGAAGTCTTTAAAGTAATTTCCCGCAAATTGCCATCTTGAGTAACGTCTAGTAATCCAAACCATGAGAAACGATCCCAACGACTACTCAATCTGTCGATAGTATGCTCGTATAATCTTCTACCCAATGGACGGTCAACTGATCTTCCTACATATACTGCAGTATGATGATCGTAGAGGATGTAAATTCCTTTTTGCTTGCCAAAATCTACAGCTTTAGATGTTGCCAATTGTTTGCCATACATATTTGGATTGTTGTTCCAGAGGACATCATCACGCTTCCAATACATGCCAAATGAATGAATAATTGAATCAGAAGTGTCGTCATCAGACTCTGGCAGATTATCAGTAACATCATTCGGAATATCTTTATTCCTCAGAGTATAAATTCCTTTTGCAATTCGTATAAAAGGAGATTTTTCACCATCTTGTTTGATAGATTGTGACAGCTGGGCACTAACAGTGGCAGTAGGTGTTGCACCCTCAGATTGGTAATAACCTCTTGATAGTGCAATTTCTGAAATCTCGGTGTAATGTAATGGTGAATCCGATTCAGCCAATACTCTAGAGATCGCATCTTTCCATGATTTTTCCACGATAAACTCCTCACTTGGCATAATGGATATTCATTGATTTGTTGACCATTCTAACAAGAAATATGCATCCAGTTACATTACATTATGTCACTTCATGAGAATACCCTCAAATCATGTAATTCTCAGAGTTTCATTCCACATTATATAAATTGGCCAAACATTAACCAATCTGAGGAATGATTCTTAGAAACAGTAATTGGTGAGATTGTTGAGAGGGTTGCAAAGAGGGTTATCCACAATTTCTGTGTGTAATAATGGGCGGTTGGCGCAGATTATATTTTTTTATGAAAATTTAACTAATGGTAAGAACTTATCTTTATTCTGTTTTTTTACCTATTAGGTAGATTTACATGATGGTAAAAATAGCTATAAGCGTAACAATAGAATAAAATTATTATCCCATATATTATCCCATAACCACTATTTTGATATTTTACGAAAGCTACAAAATCGTAAATTATTGAATTAATTGGTCGGAACGACAGGATTTGAACCTGCGACCCCTTGTCCCCCAGACAAGTGCGCTACCAAGCTGCGCTACGCTCCGACATACAATTATTATTTTAGGATAAAGATTTAAAACAGCTGAGGATTATACTACATCTTAAGGGCTGTTTGGATCAGATTAAAGCGAAGTAAGAATATCTTCCAGCTCTTCAATCATTTCTTTAATTAATTCATTTGAAAGGGTTGCAGTCTCTTTACTTTGATCTTTGTTAAGATGTGCTTTTGCCCCACTGATGGTAAAACCTTGATCGTATAACAACTCTTTGATCTGCCTTATCAATAACACTTCATTAGGCTGATAATAACGCCTGTTACCTCTACGTTTAACGGGATTTAATACGCTGAATTCTTGTTCCCAGTAACGTAATACATGTGGCTTAACGCCACATAAGTCGCTTACTTCACCAATGGTGAAGTATCGCTTATCCGGAATCGGTGGAACTTCGTTATTATTGCTCTTTTCCAACATAGGCTTCTACGCGAGCTTTTAATTTTTGACCAGAACGGAATGTCACCACTCGACGTGCTGAGATGGGGATCTCTTCACCTGTTTTAGGGTTTCTACCGGGACGGCTAGTTTTATCACGCAATTCGAATTTACCAAAACCAGATATTTTAACTTGTCTGCCCTGCTCTAATGAAGTTCTAATTTCTTCAAAGAAAACCTCAACAAGTTCTTTTGCTTCACGTTTATTTAGCCCTATCTCATCAGATAATTTTTCGGCAAAATCAGCCTTTGTTAATGCCATTATTTAGTCCCTCAGTTTTGCTTTTAATTCATTAAATAAAATAGTTAACATTCTGCTTACGATAGTTTCGATATCAGATTCTGCTAAAGTTTGTGTATCATCTTGTAAAATCAGACTTAATGCAATACTTTTGTTACCTTCTTCAATACCTTTGCCGCGATACACATCAAAAATCACTACCTCTTTTAATGCAGTTTCAGCACTATTTTTGATGCAACTCACGATCTCAGCGGCTGAAACCGTTTCATTGACGATCAAGGCTAAATCACGTTTTACCGATGGATATTTTGATAGCGGGGTGAATGCCGGTACTTTTTTATTCAGTAATCCGTCTTGTGCTAATTCAAATAAAAACACTTGGCCATCAAAACCCAATTGTTTTTCTAATTGTGGATGTAACATCCCTAACCAACCCATATCTTGACCATTTGCAGAGATGATCTTAGCTGTTTGCCCTGGATGTAAGCTAGATAACTCGCCTTTTATGAAGCTGGCGTTGCAACCTGATAATTCAAAGATGGCTTGTAAATCCGCTTTAGCATCATAAAAATCAACTTTACGTGATTTCTCTGCCCATTGATCACTGTAGACATCACCTAAGATAAGTCCAGCTAACATCTTTTGTTGGTGCGTTTCGTCACCCTCTTTGACAAAACGTAGCCCTGTTTCAAAAAGTCTAACGCGGTTTTGTTGTCTGTTAGTATTGTATAAAGCTGCTTTTAATAAACCACACCAAAGTGTAGTCCGCATCACCGCTAATTCTGAAGAAATTGGATTTTTTAAACGAATGGCTTCAATACCCGGTGCCACTGTGCTTTGAATGTCTTCATCCACAAAACTATACGTGACGGCTTCTTGATAGCCTCTATCGACAAATAAGTCTTTTACACGGTCAATTTCTAATAGGCCTTCAGTCACTTGACTGAGTTCTGAGCGCATAAATAAACTGCTGGATGGCAAATTGTTATAGCCAAACACGCGTGCAATTTCTTCAATTAAATCGGCTTCGATACTGATATCAAAACGGAAGCTAGGTGGGCTGACTTGCCATCCGTCCGCATGATCTGCAACTTGCATACCTAATCGTTGTAGGATATCGATCACTTGCGCATCAGGTAATTGAATAGCTAGCGATTGTTCTATTTTAGAACGACGTAATATAACCGCGTTACGAGCAGGCAAATGATCGCTTGATGTGACTTCTGTAACATCACCCACGCTTCCACCCGCAATTTCTACAATTAGCTGGGTAGCACGCTCTATGGCACGATTTTGTAATTGTGCATCTACACCACGCTCAAATCGATGCGATGAGTCGGTGTGTAGTCCAAAGTTTCTAGCTTTACCTGCAATAGCCTGTGGCGTAAAGAACGCACATTCTAAAAATACGGTTTGCGTGGCATCTGATACGGCAGAATCACTTCCGCCCATGACACCTGCCAACGCTAACGGTTGTTTGTCATCGGCAATGATTAATGCTTGCGCATCTAATTTAATCTCTTCATTGTTCAGTAACGTTAACGACTCATCTGCAGTTGCATAACGAACGGTGATACCACCGCTTAATTTATTGGCATCAAATACATGTAGCGGTTGGCCTAACTCGAGTAACACATAGTTAGTAACATCGACCAAGGGGCCTAAACTTCTGATACCTGAACGACGTAAGCGTTCTTGCATCCATAAGGGTGTAATCGCTAGTGGGTTTACCTCTTTAATGAGGCGACCTAAATAACGGGGACACGCTTCGGGTGCAGTTACTTTTACGGATAACGTGTCTTGATGGCCTACAGCAACCGCATCAACGACTGTCGTTGACCAATCGAGTTTATTTAATAATGCGACTTCTCGCGCTAAACCTTCAACACTTAAACAGTCTGCACGGTTGGGCGTAAGATCAACTTCGATAATGCTGTCGTTAAGTGATAGATACTCTCTGATATCTACACCTACGGGTGCGTCATCAGACAATTCCATTAAGCCATGCGCTTCTGCTACTAGGCCGAGTTCTTTTTCTGAACACAGCATGCCTAATGACTCTTGGCCTCTTAATTTAGATTTTTTAATTTTAAAATCGCCAGGAAGTACTGCACCACACAGTGCGGCTGGGATTTTTAAGCCGACTCTAACGTTACTAGCACCACATACAATTTGTAAGGGTTCTGCTTCACCCACATTGACCTGACACACGCGTAAACGGTCTGCATCGGGGTGTTGTTCCATGGAGACGACTTGGCCGACCACGACACCACTAAAATCGGCTGCGGCAGGTTCTACAGAATCAACTTCTAAACCGGCCATTGTTAATTGTTGTACCAGTTTGTCTGTATTGACGTCTGGATTTACATAGGTCCTTAACCAGGCTTCACTAATTTGCATGCTTTAAATATCCTTTGTATCGACCGTTAGTTAAACTGCTCTAAGAATTTAAGATCATTCTCAAAAAACAATCGTAAATCGTTAATGCCATAACGTAGCATGGCTAAGCGTTCAACCCCCATGCCAAATGCGAATCCACTGTATTGTTCGCTATCAATATTAACGGCTTTAAATACTTCTGGATGGATCATGCCGCAACCCATCACTTCTAACCAACCTGTATGACTGCAAACACGGCAACCGTGTCCTCCGCACATAACACACTCAATATCCACTTCTGCTGAGGGTTCTGTAAACGGGAAATAAGAAGGTCTAAATCTTACTTGGATGTCTTTCTCAAAAAACGCGCGTAAGAATTCATACACAACACCTTTTAAGTCGGCAAAGCTAACATTAGTATCCACTAAGAAGCCTTCAACCTGATGAAACATCGGTGTATGCGTAATATCAGAATCACATCGATAAACACGACCCGGCGCTATGACTTTTAGCGGGGGTTTTTCTGACTCCATGGTTCTGATTTGAACAGGCGAAGTGTGTGTTCTTAATACCGTGTGCGCATCAAAATAAAAAGTATCATGCATGGCACGCGCAGGATGATGCGCTGGAATATTGAGCGCTTCGAAATTGTGATAATCATCTTCAATTTCTGGCCCTTCAACGACGGTAAATCCCACCGTTGCAAAAATCTTTGAGATACGTCTAAGGGTCGTAGTCACAGGATGTAATCGACCTGTTGATTGACCACGGCCTGGCAAAGTTACATCGATGCTTTCTGAAGCTAAACGCACACTTAAAGCATCGGCTTCAAGTTGGTCTTTAGCGGCTTCGAGTTTTTGCTGGAATTGATCTTTGGCTTGATTGATAACTTGTCCTACAGCACGTCTTTGCTCAGGATCTAGGTTACCTAGCTCTTTCATTTGTAAGGTAAATAAACCTTTTTTACCTAAGTAATTTACACGCACCTTATCAAGGTCAATAAGGTCTTTAACGGCGCTAAGCTCTTGTAATGCCTGCGCGAGAATCTCTTCTAGGGTAGCCGACACTGCACTGCTCGCTTTTGTTAGGGATTGTTGAGTGGAAACTCTGTTCAGGTGAACATAAGTATCACCCTGCCTCATAAGAGACAGGGTGATATTTTACTTAAGATACAGGACTTTGATTTGCTTTAGCAATTTCGGCAATTTTACCGAATGCTTCAATATCACGTACTGCTATATCAGCTAACACTTTACGGTCAATTTTAACGTTAGCTTTAGTCAAGCCATTGATTAATCGGCTGTATGAAATTCCGTACATACGCGATGCTGCGTTGATACGAACAATCCACAAGGCACGGAATTGACGTTTTTTCTGTTTACGGTCGCGATAAGCATATTGACCTGCTTTGATAACCGCTTGTTTAGCTACACGATATACACGGCTACGAGCGCCATAATATCCTTTTGCTAATTTTAAAACTTTTTTGTGTCTTGCTCTGGCTGTTACACCACGTTTAACTCTAGGCATCTATTTATCCCCTTAACTGTATGGCATCATACGTATAGCCATACGCACGTCTGATGGATGAATAGTCGCTGGTGAACGTAGCTGTCTTTTTCTTTTAGTCGACTTTTTAGTCAAGATATGACGGCGATGAGACTGACCACATTTAAAACCGCCGTTGCCAGTGCGTCTAAAACGCTTAGCAGCTCCACGGTTAGTTTTTATTTTAGGCATTTGTTTGCTCCAATAATTAAAAAAGATCCTTGAGATATAACCCAACAAGGCAAAATGCATGGCCCTGAAGAATTACTCACATTACCTTGGTAATGTTTATAACAGCAATCCTTTGCCGTTATCGAAACACTTTACAGTGCTTCTAATAATATCAACGCGCTATGACTAGCCCGTTGATAAAAATTTTATATCTATTTTTTCTTTTTAGGTGACATAACCATCACCATTTGACGACCTTCCAATTTAGGAAACTGTTCAACTATTGCCAGTTCTTCTAAATCTTTTTCGATACGTTTGAGTAATTCCATACCGATATCTTTATGAGCCATTTCTCGGCCACGATATCTAACAGTGACTTTAGTCTTATCACCTTCATTTAGGAACTTAGTTAAACTTCTTAGCTTAACTTGGTAATCACCTTCGTCAGTACCCGGTCTAAATTTGATTTCTTTAACCTGAATCTGTTTTTGCTTCTTCTTAGCAATGGCCAGTTTTTTGTTTAACTCAAACTGGTATTTGCCATAGTTCATTATCTTGCAAACTGGGGGATCCGCGTTTGGCGATATTTCTACTAAGTCTAAGTCTGCCGCATATGCAATCTGTTTGGCCTCATCCAGCGAGATAATACCTAGTGCTTCACCTTCTGCCCCTGTTACCCTCACCCTTCTTGCGGTGATTGAATCATTCAGACGCGTTTCATCTTTTTTAGCAGCGATACCCTAATCCTCCAAAATACAATTATTTTCTTTCGGCAATTTCTTGCTTAATTTGTTCGACAAACTTGTCAATTGACAAACTGCCTAAGTCTTCACCCTTCTGCGTGCGTACCGTGATGGTTTGTTCTTCTAATTCTTTATCACCGATAATCACTTGATAAGGTATGCGTTGCATTGAATGCTCGCGAATTTTAAACCCGATCTTCTCATTTCTCAAGTCAATTTTCACCCGAATACCTTGATTCTCCAAGTTCTTCATGATTTGAGTGGCATAATCAGCATGTCGATCTGCAATATCCATGACAATCACTTGTACAGGCGCTAACCATAATGGGAATGTTCCTGCATATTGTTCTATCAAGATACCAATGAAGCGCTCTAAAGAACCGAGTATGGCTCTGTGCAACATAACAGGGACTTGTTTTGATCCATCTTCTGCGATGTAAGTAGCACCCAAACGACCTGGCATTGAGAAATCCACTTGGATAGTACCGCATTGCCATACACGACCGATACAGTCTTTTAATGAGAATTCAATTTTAGGACCATAGAATGCACCTTCACCCGGTTGCAGATCCCATTTTAACCCTTTGTTGTTTAAGGCTAACTCTAAAGCGTTTTCAGCTTTATCCCAAACTGCGTCATCCCCTACTCTGTTTTCTGGACGGGTAGACAATTTCATAATGACTTCTTCAAAACCAAAATCACTATAAATTGAGAACAACATGTCTATAAAAGTAGAGACTTCTTCTTGAATTTGTTCTTCTGTACAGAAAATATGAGCGTCATCTTGTACAAAGTTTCTGACACGCATTAAGCCATGCAGGGTACCTGAGGGCTCATTACGATGACATGAGCCAAACTCAGCTATACGTATGGGTAAATCACGGTAACTTTTGATACCTTGATTAAAAATTTGCACGTGACAAGGGCAGTTCATCGGTTTAACGGCGTAGTCGCGACTTTCTGAATGCGTGGTAAAAATCATCGCACCAAACTTATCCCAGTGACCTGACTTTTCCCATAAACTACGATCAACTAACTGCGGTGTTTTGACTTCACCGTAACCATTGACGCGTAACTTCTCCCGAATAAACTGTTCAATCTGTTGGTAGATGACCCAACCTTTATCATGCCAGAAGATCATGCCTGGAGCTTCTTCTTGCATGTGAAATAAATCAAATGTTTTAGCTAATTTACGATGGTCGCGTTTTTCTGCTTCTTCTAGTCGATGTAAATAGGCTTGTAATTCTTTCTTATCTGTCCAAGCCGTACCGTAGATACGTTGGAGCATTTCATTATCTGAATTACCGCGCCAATAAGCGCCGGCAATTTTCATTAATTTGAAACTGGTTAGTTTGCCGGTACTGGGTACATGAGGACCGCGACATAAATCAGTAAAGCCACCTTGCTCGTACAAAGATAAATCTTCGTTTGAAGGAATGGATTCAATCAATTCTGCTTTGTAATGTTCGCCAAGATCTTTAAAGAATTTAACTGCGGCATCTCGACTGACAACAGAGCGAGTAATAGCATGGTCAGCAGACACTAATGCCTGCATTTTAGCTTCGATAGCGGTTAAGTCTTCTGGCGTGAAAGCTCTATGATATGAGAAATCATAGTAAAA
>CANGLL010000079.1 GCA_947454605.1 Methylococcaceae bacterium
CAATCGCTACTAGCGGGACTTGAAACTCTCAATATTTCATTAGACGAAAACAAAATCGCACAATTATTAGGCTTTGTGAAACTGCTAGAAAAATGGAACAAGGCCTATAACTTGACGGCTATTAGAAACAAAGAAGCCATGATTGGCTTGCACTTATTAGATAGCTTAGCCGTAGCGCCTTATATGCAGGGCCCCAGAGTTATTGATATTGGTACCGGCGCTGGCTTACCCGGCATTCCGTTAGCCATTTACTATCCAGACATACACTTTACCCTGTTAGACAGTAACGCAAAGAAAACGCGCTTCGTACAACAAGCTATTCTTGAATTAGACCTTAAAAATATAACCGTTAGTCACACCAGAGTAGAACAATTTGAGCCTGAGCAAAAATTTGATACAGTCATCACTCGCGCTTTTGCCAGTCTGCCCGACATTCTAAAACTAACAACTCGGTTATTAAGCGAGCAAGGTATATTATTAGCCATGAAAGGTCAGGCAACTGATATTCCTGAACTAGAAAATGCCCAAACCACAATAATCCCTATCCATGTACCTGATATTGAAGCAGAAAGATGTCTGGTTAAAATTCAATTAATTAAAGAATTAGAGGAAACAACGTGGGAAAAATAATTGCCGTAACCAATCAAAAAGGTGGCGTAGGAAAAACCACCACCAGTGTCAATTTAAGTGCGTGTTTAGCTACTGCCAAAAAACGTGTTTTATTAATTGACCTCGATCCACAAGGCAATGCAGCCATGGGTTGTGGTGTTGATAAACAAGAAGTCAAATATTCTAGTTATGACTTGTTGATGGAAGACGTTCCCGCAGCAGCCACTATTATTTATCAAGAGAATATCAATTTTTCTGTTATTGCTGGCAATGAAGACCTAACCGCAGCGGAAATTAAATTAATCCATGCTGACCGTAAAGAGTTACGTTTAGCAGATGCTTTAATTCCAATTAAAGATAACTTTGATTACATATTGATAGACTGCCCACCCTCTTTAAATATGTTGACTCTAAACGCCATGGTAGCGGCAGATAGTTTATTAATACCGATGCAATGTGAGTATTACGCTCTTGAAGGTATTTCTGCCTTAATGAGTACCTTGCAGAATATTCAAAATACCGTTAACCCTAATCTACAGTTAGAAGGGATTTTACGTACCATGTACGATGATAGAAACCGTTTAACAAAAGACGTTTCTGAACAACTGATCCGCTACTTCGGTGATAAGGTATTTAGAACCTGTATTCCAAGAAATATTCGTTTAGCAGAAGCACCCAGTCATGGTTTGCCCGGCATTAATTATGATAAGTCTTCGCGTGGCACTTTAGCTTATATTGCGTTAGCGAAAGAAATGATTAACAGAAATAAATAACACGCATGACCATAAAAAATCGAGGCCTAGGCCGTGGACTTGAAGCATTACTTGTTAATGTTCCGACGTTAAAAGACGCTCAAGAACAAATACTCGTTAATGATAGAGACGTTGAACACAACGAATTAGCTATAAATAACTCTGATAGCGCAACTATTCAAGAGGCAACTCAAATGGGCGTGCAAGTTAATAGTAAACATGTCTCTAATTTGCTACAAGAAGCCGAAAATTTAAGAGCCTTACTAATTGAATTTGAAGAGATACTATTAAACCGTTAAGATTATCCAACTACACGATCGATTTCCTTGCTAAGGAGACATTAAACATCTACTACGTAAAATCGTTTAGTTATAACAACCATTACTATTAATTAAGAGAAAAAATGTCTTCAACTAAACGCGGATTGGGTCGTGGGCTAGATGCCTTATTAGGTGATGTCTCTGTTAAAGAGGATAAAGATAAACAACATCTACAAACCTTACCTATCGAATACCTTCAACGTGGCAAATATCAACCCCGCCAAGATATCAATCCTGACAAACTCCAAGAATTAGCGGACTCAATAAAAGCGCAAGGCATTATTCAACCAATCGTTGTTCGTAAAGTTAGCTTTGAAAAATACGAAATCATCGCAGGGGAAAGACGGTGGCGCGCAGCCCAAGTAGTAGGCTTAATTCAAGTTCCTGTTGTTATAAAAGACATCGATGACCGCTCCGCCATGGCCATGGCGCTTATTGAAAATATTCAACGAGAAGATCTTAATTCCTTAGAAGAAGCTGAAGCCCTAAAGCGTTTAATTGATGAGTTTGAAATGACTCATCAACATATCGCTGAGGCCATTGGTAAATCTCGGACTACTGTCACTAATCTTCTTAGATTAATAGACTTGCACCCCGAAGTAAAAAAACTATTAGCCAACAATCAATTAGAAATGGGACATGCGCGCGCCTTATTGGGTGTAGAGGGTATCAAGCAAGTCACCTTAGCCAACAAAGTGGTCAAAGAGGGATTAACAGTTAGAGCTACTGAACGCTTAGTTAAAGAAAGCCAAGAAGAACCCAAAGTAACGAGTGTAAAAACTATTGATAACGACACCTTACGACTACAAAATAGTTTAACAGCAAAAATTGGTGCCAAGGTGACAATTGATCACAAAGAAAATGGCTCAGGCAAAGTAGTTATTAACTATTCTAGCCTAGACGAGCTTGATGGAATTATCGAACAATTTAATATTTCTGATTAAGGCTAAAGCCGCAAATTACTTAATATAAATGGATTTAATCAGCTTATTCAACTGCGCCTAAGTCTGGATTGTCGTATAAACGAGTGGTTTTCCATCCCGCAAATTTATCATCATAAAAGGGTACATCGTTATCTATTGAAACTTCGTAACAAATTCTGAATATCTTAGCCGTTCTAAAAGCATGTAACTCATCATCTGCAGTTACTTTATCAATGTTACCTACTTGAAACGTTTTATTTCTAGACTTACCATTACATACCCAAAAAACGGTATAGCAAAGATAGTTTTTATCTTTTCTGTGATCATATTTAATGGTTCTAGAAACACCGGTCACCCCCGTTGACGTTTTATTTTTAGGTGGCTTTAAAAATCGAGTCTTGCTCCCTTTTAACACGGCTAACATCTGGTCTCGCCAAGTGATAGCCGCGCTTAATGACTTAGTTTTACTGCCCCATAATTTATGAGAAAAATATCGACTACTTTCTTTGCCGCGTCTCACGATACGCACTTGAAATCCAAATGTATCTGGCTCAGTAATATGCTTGTTCTTTGGCAAAATAGACCTCTTTAAGAATTCCAACTCAATTAAGTTAACGTCAATGCTATGCAGACCTGCTTCGGCAGGAGCATTATAGACTCAACAAAGCATTAATGTAACAATTTTGTAACTTTTGAGCCTCTAAATTCCTATCATGAATATTACTCCGGTATTTTATAGACAAGAACACTAGACAATTACCGACTATTTCAGTGTAGAATATAACGATACCACGACACTAGTTACTGGTACTGAAGTCTATAACCTTTTGCTTTTTCAATATTTTTGGAGATAATCAATGAGCGTATTAGTTGGTAAACAAGCCCCCGATTTTACAGTTCCTGCAGTCTTAGGTAACGGTGAAATAGTTGACTCTTTCAACTTTTCTGATGCAACTAGCGGCAAATATGCAGTTGTATTCTTTTACCCATTAGACTTTACATTTGTTTGCCCAAGTGAACTAATTGCTTTAGATCACCGTATGGATGAATTTACTGCCCGTGGCGTTGAGGTGGTTGCAGTTTCTATCGATTCACATTTTACCCACAACGCATGGCGTAACACTCCGATCAATAAAGGCGGTATTGGCCCAGTTCGTTACACAATGGCAGCTGACTTAACACATAGCATTGCTAAAGATTATGATGTTGAAACTGCTATTGGCGTTGCTTTCCGTGGTACATTCTTAATTGACACTAACGGTGTAGTTCGTCACCAAGTGGTTAACGATCTTCCATTAGGTCGTGACATGGATGAGTTACTACGTATGGTTGACGCTTTACAATTCCACACAGAACACGGTGAAGTTTGTCCAGCGGGATGGAACAAAGGCGACAAAGGCATGAATGCAAGCCCAGCCGGCGTTGCTGAATACTTAGATCAAAACGCAGCAAGTTTATAAGTAAAAAGGCGCAAGCTACTAAAGTGCTTGCGCCTTATCACTTCCTTATAAAGAGGCATCCGCTAACAATTTTTTTCTTACCAAAAACACCGATGCTAAACCCGCTACGGTAGGCAACAACAATACAATAAAGCCTATAAACGCACCTTTAGCGGCCAGCCCAGATAAGCCACTTACCACAGTCAGCTTAACGATCCACCAAGCAATCCAATAGCCAACAACGCCTACGGCAGACCACTTAACCCCGCTTTGACCAACGGTTATAGCACTTTTATAAAACCATACGACAACCGCAATTGCGGATAATATTGCAATAAACGCCATCTTTTTCCCCTCTCGGATAATTTTTATTATTAATAACAGATAAATTCTAGAATTTATTCTAGCTCTATAATCACATCATGTTCCATAATAACAGAGGATTAAACATTATTTAACCCACCCCCAACAATACAAATGCACGCGCCCCTTTTATTTATGACCCCCTCATATTTTCAACAACAGGTACTTGATTGGTTTAATTTAAATGGCCGAAAAGATCTGCCCTGGCAGCAAGATATTACGCCTTATAAAGTCTGGCTATCTGAAACCATGTTACAACAAACCCAAGTTGCCACCGTTATTCCCTATTTTCATGCCTTTATAACGCAATTCCCTACTATTGAAGATCTAGCCGCAGCGCCCATAGATGCTGTTTTACATCGGTGGGCAGGGCTAGGTTATTATGCAAGGGCGCGCAATTTACATAAAAGCGCTCAAATTATAGTTGAACAAGGGTATTTTCCAGACAATCTTGAAGACTTGATCGCCTTGCCCGGCATTGGTCAATCAACGGCTGGCGCCATCTTAAGCATAGCTTTTAAAAACAGCCACCCCATTCTTGATGGAAATGTTCGAAGAGTATTAGCTCGTTTTAAGGGAATCTATGGCTGGCCTGGCAATACGCAAATAAATAAACAATTATGGGGCATTAGCTCTGCGCTAACCCCCAAAAACCGAGTCGCTGAGTATACTCAAGCGATGATGGATTTAGGCGCAACAGTTTGCACGCGAAGCAAGCCTGCTTGCGAACAATGCCCACTCAATAGTCATTGTTTAGCAAAAGCCACAGAGGCTATACATTTATTACCCACCCCCAAACCTTCCAAAATAATACCTATTAAACAACTCACCTTTTTATTGCTAAAGAATAATCAGCAGGAATTGGTCATGATAAAAAGACCATCTAAAGGAATCTGGGGGGGCTTATGGAGTTTGCCAGAATTTGACAGTATTATTTCTGCCATAGAGTGGTGCAACGTCAATCAACTACCTGTTATCCATTCACAAGCACTCGCACCGCAAAGACACACATTTTCCCATTACCATTTAGACTACAGCACCTTAATCATTCAAACAGAAAACCCCATAAATATTGTGATGGAAGCCCATCAAAGTGTCTGGTATAAAGTGGCAGACATTGGCCATCTTGGCCTACCCGCACCGATCAAATTATTAATCCAACAAAACACTTGAGAACAACAATGACTAGAATAGTTAACTGCGTAAAACTTGGCATATTAGCAGAGGGTTTTGATGAACCCCCTTTTCCTGGGCCCAAAGGACAAGAAATCTATGACAATATTTCTAAACAAGCTTGGAAAGACTGGCTAACTAAACAAACCATGTTAATTAATGAAAATAGATTAGCGAGTTTCGACCCCAAGGCCCGCGCTTTTTTAGCAGAAGAAAGAACTAAATTTCTCTTCGAAAATAACGACGAAATGCCTGAAGGTTACGTACCCCCCAAAGCATAAGGAAAGCCCTTATCACCAACAGG
Source organism: Methylococcaceae bacterium (assembly GCA_947454605.1). Lineage (GTDB taxonomy): Bacteria > Pseudomonadota > Gammaproteobacteria > Methylococcales > Methylomonadaceae > Methylobacter_C. The sequence goes on from CANGLL010000079.1 coordinate 5,884, forward strand.
CCTTACAAAAGTGTAAGCGGCAGGGGCTAGTACCAAAATACCTGCCGTTTTTTTAAACGCATCATGTGGTTTAGGAATTGATGCTAAAGCCACTAATGGACTAATACCAGCAAACACCCCTGCACCAACAACAGTTGCAACTACACCTACTGGCCTATATAGAACTACATCTAACAACACGAAAAGCGGATCAACGGCTTGTTGATTTTGAGCATTAGCCATAGAACTACTGGCTAATGCTGATATTAAAAGCGTCATACTGAGAATCTTTTTCATAATGATCTATTCTAAATAACAATTGAAGATGAGTGAATCTAAGCCTTTTATTACACTTTGTCCAGTCAGTAAAAAACAACTAATCTTTTAATACCGTTAATTTATCACCCACGCGTATGATGCCGCCTTGCACAACTTGTGCATTAATACCACCATGACCGCGCATCGCATTATATCCACCGGAGCCTAATTTACTTTCTATCTTTGAACAAGGGTGACATAAGCCCGTCATTTGAAATACCGCATCACCTATCTTAAATTGACAATTTTTTAAAGCCACTAAATTTACGCCTTTTATTAACAAATTTCGCCTTAAAACTTCTGGATCAATAGATTTGTCTAACATAGACCCGAGCACCGCTAAATGTTCATATTGTAATAATGTCACTTGTCTACGACCACTATTACCATTATATCGATCACCGATTAAACCCGATCGCGTATCAGCCAAAACTTCATCTACGACTATCATAGGCTCGCCCTTCCCCGGCCTAACCCCTATCCACATTAACTCGCCAGAATAAGGAAAGATCTGTAATAACTCAGCTAAGCTTAATGGACTCATGATGCTTGCAAGCGTTCAATAATGACCTTTATAGCAGACTCTTGACGACTAATACTGGCTGATAATTGAAATTGAGCAACCGCTCGTAGTAAGTTTTGTTCTGGCTCGGTCACTTTAAAGTATCGATTACCCTCCAAGTAGTCCGTATAAAAACGAATACCTAATTCAAAGGGAATCAACTGAATCGCCGCAAACAAATAGTCATAATCTGCCGCAGAAAAAAAGCCTTTAGCTTCGGCTAAGTAACTTTCTAAAATAACTTGGCAAGTCTCCAAATCAAACTCATTCATTTCCGCATGATGACAACAAGAGCGCAGGCAATCACCTATATCGTAATGCACTAAGCCCGGCTTAACCGTGTCTAAATCTATAAGACTCACGATTAATTTACCGTCGTTATCGAACAGAAAATTATTTAATTTAGGATCGCCATGAATAACTCTTAACGCCAAGTCACCTTGCTGTTTAGCGTTCTCTAAAACGGGCACCCAAGCTTCATGCTGAGCAATAAAATCTCGACAAAATACACTTAATTCATTCAACTGACCTGAGTAGTGTTTTAAAACAGTTTGATAATGCGCTAAATACGTTGGCGCAATATGAAAGCCCGGCAAAGTATCATACAACCCCTCAGCCTTAAGATCACTGACCAAACAATGAAAGTGCCCCAGAGCAAAGCCCACTTGTTGCGCTTGTGGTAAAGAAGTTAAACATTCTAAACTTTGGGTATTTTCTATAAACGCCAACGCTCGCCAATATTGGCCCTGTGCATCTATAAAAAAATCTTGTTGCGTGCGAGTCTGTAATAACGCAGGTATTTTTAATTTAATAGACTCAGGTGACTTTTGACTGATATGTAGCGTTAGTTGCTGCAGATTAGCCATGATCTGCCTAGGCTCAGGAAAAACTAAATGATTGATGCGTTGCAAAACAAAGTCATAAGAATCAGACACGACCCAATAAGTATCATTGATCAGCCCATTGCCCAAATTAGTTATACTGTTAATGCTATCCGTAAATTGTTCTGCAATAACACTCATATGATTCATCAGTGCTAAAATTTATTGCTGAATTAAAGTAAGCGTCTGAGTTAAAGACCGAATGGCTTGCCCTCTATGACTGATAGCGTTCTTGTCATCCGCCGACAATTCAGCCGAGGCACATTGATGGTCAGGTACCCAAAAGACTGGGTCATAACCAAAGCCATTAGATCCAACCGGCTTCGTTAAAATCTTACCTTCCCAAACACCTTGGGCAATAATCGGACAAGGATCATGAGCATGTGCCATAAACACCATCACGCAAATAAAGCGTGCCGTGCGCTGTGCTTCTGGTACGCCCTCTAAAGCCAGTAATAATTTTTTGATATTGTCTTGATCAGTCGCACCAGCCCCAGCGTAACGAGCCGAAATAACACCGGGATAACCCTTTAATGCATCGACCACCAAACCAGAATCATCTGCTATAGCGGGTAAGTTGCAATGTAAAGCCGCATTTCTGGCTTTAATCAAAGCATTTTCTACAAATGTACAAGCTGCTTCATCAGCTTCAGCTACATTAAATGCCGACTGAGCCACAATTTGATGCCCCGCTAATAAGGCTTGAATTTCTTTAATCTTACCTAGATTTCCGCTGGCTAAAACAATCTGTTGTGCTGATAAAAATGTCATAGGGGTCACTCAAGAAAATGTGTATATTACAAACTACCTTCTAGGGCAGCCTGTTGTTTTTCTAATAGTTGCTTAATACCCGCACTAGCCAACTCCAGCATCGCATCAAGCTCTTCTTTTCTAAAAGCATGGCCTTCAGCAGTACCTTGTACTTCAATAAAGGCAGCCGCATCGTTCATGACCACATTCATATCCGTTTCGGCATTACTATCTTCTGCATAATCCAAATCTAATACGGGTACTCCATTAAATATACCCACAGAAACTGAAGCCACTTGTCCATGAATCGGACTCGTTTTAATCAGTTTACGTTCTATCATTTTTTCTACCGCTAGAGATAAAGCTACAAACCCCCCAGTAATTGAGGCTGTACGCGTACCCCCATCGGCTTGCAGAACATCACAATCGATCGTTATTGTATGTTCACC
>CANGLL010000080.1 GCA_947454605.1 Methylococcaceae bacterium
AGATCTTTAAAGAATTTAACTGCGGCATCTCGACTGACAACAGAGCGAGTAATAGCATGGTCAGCAGACACTAATGCCTGCATTTTAGCTTCGATAGCGGTTAAGTCTTCTGGCGTGAAAGCTCTATGATATGAGAAATCATAGTAAAAACCATTTTCTATGACGGGCCCAATAGTGACTTGAGCGTCTGGAAATAATTGTTTTACTGCTTGCGCTAATAAATGCGCTGTGGAATGTCTAATAACATCGACACCCTCTTCATCTTTTGCTGTAATAATCTGCAAAGATGCATCTGCTGTGATAAGTGTACTTGCATCAACCAAAACATTGTTAACTCGACCCGCTAAGGTCGCTTTTGCTAAACCGGCACCTATTGATTGGGCCACATCCAATACTGTTACTGCGTGATCAAATTCACGACGAGAGCCATCTGGAAGAGTAATTACTAACATTTTTTATATTTTTGATTGCTACAATAAAAAAAGCACCGCTTAAGCAGTGCTTTAATGTCTGGTAGGCACGATTGGACTCGAACCAACGACCCCCACCATGTCAAGGTGGTGCTCTAACCAACTGAGCTACGCGCCTGAAGTTATAAAAACCTCAATAACCATCTATTATACCAAGAGCATGCAGTTTAGCAACCCTTAAATAAACTCAGGTAATTAGAAAGCTATCTTTTTCTATTATCACGTCGATGCGCATCTGCTTTTGTAGGCAGCGCATCCGGTTCATTTCTTTCCAAACCAGCGAATTCAAATAGTAAGTCTAATTCTTTATCCGTTAACTCATAAAATGTGCACGTTTTTAAACGCTCGGGCAATACCACGGGTCCATAACGGACACGTGTCAATCGACTTACGATCACTTCTTGGGATTCCCATAATCGCCTAACGAGTCGGTTTCTACCTTCGCTGACTATAACGTGATACCACTTATTAGCTCCTTCGCCACCGTAAAAGTGAATCTCATCAAACTTTGCCACCCCATCTTCTAACTCAACCCCTTTTTTTAGAGTCTCTAGCTTAGCGTCTGATACATCACCCAAAATACGTACAGCATACTCACGCTCTACTTCTGTGGAGGGGTGCATTAATTTATTAGCCAACTCACCGTTGTTAGTCACCAATAACAAGCCTGATGTGTTGATATCTAAACGCCCTACAGATATCCAACGCGCAGTTGTCAATTTAGGTAATTGTGTAAAGACGACTGGACGCCCCTCAGGATCACGTCGTGTCACCACTTCACCTGTAGGCTTGTGATATAGCAGCACTCGAGTGGGTTGAATGGCAAACTTATCCCAGTTGACTACGCGATCATTCAGTTGCAAATAATCGCCTGGCTTTAAGCGATCACCCAAAGCCACAGGTTTACCATTAAGCTTTAAACGCCCCTCTTCTATCCAGCGCTCTATTTCTCTTCGTGAACCCAGTCCTCCACGAGAAAGCACCTTCTGGATACGCTCCCCATCTGCAGCGACAGCTGGTTTAGCTTGAGCAGGTTTGGCAATCGGTTTTTCAAAGTCTGGCTTTTTTATAATACGCTTAGGTTGTTTATTAGCCTCTTCTTGCGGCTTAAAGCGATCTTGATTTCGTCTTTGTTGCTTAGGCGATTTAGAAATTTTGCCTTTAGAATCGCTCGATTTACCTTGATTAGGTTTATTACTGTTCACTCGTTACCTGTATTGATTGTTGTGCATTATCCTTAGGCTCTGATAGCTGTTGAATCTCTGACAGAGTGGGTAATTCGCTTAAAGTTGAAATATTGAAATAATCTAAGAAATCTTTGGTTGTTCCGTATAACCCGGGTCTTCCTGGCACTTCTTTATGAGCCACCACTTTAATCCAATCACGCTCCAATAGAGTTTGCATAATACTTGAACTGACGCTGACCCCTCTTATGTCTTCTATATCAGCTCGTGTAACCGGTTGCTTGTAAGCAATAATCGCTAACGTTTCTAGTAATGCCCGAGAATATTTAGGCGGCCTCTCCTCAAATAACCGAGACACCCAATGGGCCAAATCTTGTTTTATTTGAAAACGATAACCACTTGCGACGCGCTTTAATTCAATTGGCCGGCTTAGATATTCTTCTGTTATGGCTGCAATGGCGGATTCTACTTCTTTTATATCCGGGCGCTCTAATTCAGGAAAAACCTCTAAGACTTGCTTAGCGGTCATCGGCTGTTTGGCCACAAATAATATTGCCTCAACTATTCGCTGTGTATTCACATTAAAATCGATTTGCTGTCTGATTGTTGTAAATGATTCGATTACCGGTGTTTCTATTTGCCTTAAGGGTTTTCTATACTTTCCAAACGGTCTTAGTCTAACGAGCCTTTGTGGCGTTAGTTCAACTTCTGGTTCTATCGCGTCCTTAGGCTTTACTGTTCTTTTAGATGATCGTTTTACCAGTGGCGAAACCGGAACCTCTAACTCTGATTTCTCCAAAGGGTTCTGATTGGGTAATTTCGATGAGTCCTTCTTTTCCAAGTTCGAGGATGGCCAGAAACGAGACAACGATTCCGTGTCGACCTTCTTTTCTGTTAAATAATTCAAAGAAAATGAGACTATTTTCTCCTTTAAGTTTTTCCAAAATGGTTGCCATTCGTTCACGGACTGATAAAGCTTCTTTGGTTATTTGGTGATGACTCAATTGCTCAACACGCTTAAGGACATCTTGAAATGCGAATATCATATCTTTTAACTGCACGTCTGGCAGTTGTTGATTTACACTCAAGGACGAAGTATCTACATCAATTGCGAAAACATCACGCTCCACTCTGGGTAACAAGTCCATTTCTTCTGCGGCGACTTTAATACACTCATATTCTTGTAAGCGTCGTATTAAGGTAGCTCTAGGATCTTCCTCATCCTCTTCTTGATCGCTTTGTCTTGGCAACAGCATTCTAGACTTAATTTCTGCCAATAAAGCAGCCATCACTAAGTATTCTGCGGCCAGTTCTAAATTAAGCACATCCATAATTTGAATGTATGAGATGTATTGATGCGTTATTTGTGCAATAGGGATATTAACAATATCCAGATTTTGCCTTCTAATTAAATACAATAATAAATCGAGCGGACCTTCAAACAACTCAAGAAACACTTCCATTGCATCGGGCGGAATATAAAGATCCACCGGCAACTGCCTATACGGCTCACCGTTGACTATTGCAAAAGCACTTTCTGTGACACTCGGATCTTCAACGATTTCATTCATGCCCGCAGTGGATAATTAGAGTCCGGCAATTGAAAAAAACAAGTTTTGAGCAACATATAAAGGGTAAGCTAAAAGCATGTTTAATATTTTGAAATACAATAGTGCCATCAAAATTATGAACCCGAACCGCTCCAATTTATTGTATTGCCAAGCCCAATATTGGGGCAACATACCCGTTAATATTCGACTGCCATCCAAAGGTGGAATGGGCAATAAATTTATCATAGCCAAAACAAGATTGATGGTTATACCGGCTACTCCTGTGTAAATCAAAGGGTGGGCCACTGCTTCAAAGCCGCCCCCTATCATGACACCGATACGGGCAATCAAAGCCCAAAACAATGCCATTAATAAATTAGAAACAGGCCCTGCCAAGGCCACAATAGCCATATCATGCAACGGCTTTTTAAAGTTTCGGGCATTGACGGGTACAGGCTTAGCCCAACCAAATATAAAGCCAGTGCCCGTTAATAACAGTAATCCGGGTAAAATAAGGGTACCTAACAAATCGATATGCTTGATAGGATTTAAAGTTAAACGGCCCAATGAAGCGGCTGTATTGTCACCATATTGCTTCGCCACCCAACCATGCGCCACTTCATGCACAGTTATTGCAAAGATAACCGGTAAAACCCAAACAACAATACGTTGAACTAGTGATAATTGATCCATTTTAAATCCAAGTAGCTTAAGTTAGCATGGTAGCAATACCTTTGCCCTGCCTGATAATTTCTGCACCCTGATCCGAGAACTCGATCATGGTCGTCATTTCGTGCTCGATAATGCCTGCATCTATTATTAAATCTAATTCACGTTCTAGACGCGATCTAATTTCATAAGGATCTGTCATTGCCTCAGTTTCACCCGGCAAGACCAAACTAGAACTCAATATAGCTTCACCCAATTCTTGAACCAATAATTGACTCACTTGATGATCAGGAATTCTAATACCAATTGTTTTTTTCTTAGGGTGCTGTAATCTTTTGGGGACTTCTCGAGTAGCTTCTAATATAAAGGTAAAGGCGCCCGGACTGAGTGCTTTAATCAAACGATGGGCATCATTACTCATTTTAGTAAACATTGACACCTGGGTAAGATCTTTGCAAACTAAGGTAAAATTATGCTTATCGTCTAATTGTCTTATGCGTTTTATTTTATCTAAGGCCTGCTTATCATCCAATTGACACGCTAAAGCATAAGAAGAATCAGTGGGGTATGCGATAACACCGCCTTTACGAATAATTTCTACCGCGCGATGAATTAATCTCAGCTGCGGATTTTCTGGATGTATTTCAAAAAACTGAGACATGATGAACTGTTGCATTATCTATAAACATACCACATTATAACTTACATCGACTCGCACTTGCAGTATGATTCATTACAATGCTGATCAAGCAATAGCGCACTAACAACCAAATGATTATTAAAATCGCCCTCAGCTTATTACTGCTTTCCTTTGCCCTATTTGTATCTGACGACATCCTGTTGGCACTGGGTATTTCTAAAGTACCTGAGTTAGTCACTCAATCTGGCTTATTCTTTTTGTTTTTGGCGTTTTTATTATTTGTGGGTACTGGCTTAGTTTTAATGATTGATCAAATCATCAAAAGTCTTATTCGGTATTTTTCAGCCCATGAGAGGATACACCGACGTTTATTATTTATTGAAGCCAAACAACTTCAACTAAAACAACTTTTCTTCTTTAAGGCACAACAAGTAAACTATTTTCATGAACATTATAAAAAGCGCTTGCGCGTCCAAGACGATAGGCGACAAATTAAAGCGTTATTAGTCATTATTGATAGAGACTTGCAACATATTAGAAACAGGATAACCAAAAACGATTATTTATCATTAATCCATTCACGTAAGCAATTTTATAATGACCAAAATCTTAATGGCTTGTTAGAATTACAACAAATCATTGCTCACCATGCCTCTCATAATGAATTATCTTAAGAACTGGACATTTTCAATCCTAAGGCTATTTCATGCTGTTAAGGATGAAAACCTTAATTGGCAACAGCTTAATCAAGAGCAACAACTCCAATTAAAGCATGAAAGAATTTTAGCCAGTAAAGCCCTAGAGGCTGAACTAAAGAAAAAAAGTGTTAAACTTGAGCATGATATAGATTTACTACGCACTCAACATGCCGCTGACTTAGCCATGTTTAAAACGAAATGCAATCAGGATATCAAGGATTACAAGCAATATTTAGCAGCTTTAGACCAACTTAAAAAGTCAATACAACTCAGTTATACCCATTTACCGGAAGCGGTGGCGTTTACAATTCATCATCATGCCAAACATTTATTAAATCAAATGTGGGATGCAAAAGACATTGAACACAAAATGCGCCACGAGATGCAATTAATTAACTTTATGACGACAGTTCATGAAGATGCCCGCTTAAATCTAGAGGGCGATGATGCAGAAAAACTTCCGGCCAGAACGCTGAACTTGATTCAGCAGAATCAAGCTCAGCCCTCCAATCGATAGTTTTTGATCTATTTAATATCTAACACACATAAAGCCGTCATATTAACTATACGACGTACCGTTGCTGACCCCGTCAATACATGCACCGGCCTATCACAGCCTAATAAAACAGGACCAATTGCAATACCATTGCCAGCGGCAGTTTTTAACAAGTTGTAAGAAATATTAGCTGAGTCTTTATTAGGTAACACTAATAAATTAGCACTAGATGTTAAGGTGGTGCCAGGCATCTTGGATTTTAATAACTCGTAATTTAGTGCCGCATCCCCACGCATTTCACCATCTATCTCTAACTCAGGCGCTTGCTCTTTAACTATGGCCAATACTTCTCGCATTTTTTGCGCTGATTCCGTATTGCTCGAGCCAAAATTTGAATGGGATAACAAGGCTGCGCGTGGGAATAATCCAAAACCACGCATTTTTTCAGCTGCAGCAATGGTAATTTCAGCTAATTGCTCCGCAGTGGGATCATCGTTAACATGAGTATCTACTAAGGCAATTTGTCTTTCGGGCAACATCAAAATATTCATCGCCCCATAATACTTAGACCCCTTTTTATGCCCTAAAACCTGATCTATATAGATTAAATGTTGACTGTATTCACTATACATTCCACAGATCATTCCATCGGCAACGCCCTTATGCATCAACATAGCCCCAATTAAGGTTAAACGTCTACGCATTTCTAACTTGGCATATTCTTCTGTTACGCCTTTTCTACCCGCCATACCTAAATAAGTTTGCCAGTAATCACGATAGCGTTCATCTGACTCGGTATTAACAATCGTAAAATCAATATCTAACTTTAAGCGTAAGCCCAGTTTCTCTATACGCGTGAGTAATACTGAGGGGCGACCAATTAAAATGGGCACTGCAATTTTCTCATCGACAATGATTTGTATTGCACGCAATACGCGCTCTTCTTCTGCCTCTGCAAAGACAATGCGTTTCTTTTCTGCCGATACTTTTTTAGCCGCTTGGAACAATGGCGTCATAAAAGTACCGCTGTGATATACAAATTGCTGCAATCTATCTTTATAAGCAGAAATATCCGCGATAGGACGCGTTGCTACACCAGACGCTTCAGCGGCTAGTGCAACAGCTGGTGCAATTCTTGTCATCAATCGTGGGTCAAAAGGTAGTGGGATTAAATAACCTGGCCCGAAGGATAGTTTTGCATTGCCATACGCCGTTGCAACGACATCAGATTGCTCTGCTTGCGCTAAATCAGCAATAGCATGAACTGCCGCGATTTCCATCTCGCGGGTAATAGTGGTCGCCCCACAATCTAAAGCCCCCCTAAATATATAGGGGAAACACAAAACATTATTGACCTGATTAGGATAATCAGATCTACCTGTCGCAATGATGACGTCGTCTCTGACGGATTTAACGACTTCAGGCAATATCTCGGGATTCGGATTTGCCAATGCCAAGATGAGCGCATTAGGCGCCATCAATTTAACCATCTCGGCTTTTAAGACATTGCCTGCAGATAATCCTAAAAATATATCAGCATCTGGAATCACATCGAGTAACGTTCGAGCAGTAGTGTCTTGGGCAAAGCATTCTTTATGCGGATCACTGAGCTCAACACGGCCTTTATAAACCACACCGGCAATGTCGGTGACTATAATGTTTTTACGTGGAAATCCTAAATCAACTAATAAATCCAGACAGGCTAAAGCAGCGGCTCCCGCACCAGAAACAACTAATTTACAGGCTTTAATATCTTTTTTTACAACCTTTAAGCCATTTAATATAGCAGCACCGACAATGATAGCGGTTCCATGTTGATCATCATGGAAAACGGGGATGTTCATGCGCTCACGCAATTTCTGTTCAATATAAAAACATTCAGGTGCTTTAATGTCTTCTAAATTGATACCACCAAAAGTGGGTTCTAAGGCAGCGATAATATCGCAAAGTTTATCGGGGTCTTGCTCATTAATCTCTAAATCGAATACATCAATGCCAGCAAACTTTTTAAATAATACGCCCTTACCTTCCATAACAGGTTTAGCGGCTAAAGGTCCAATATTACCTAGACCTAAAACAGCGGTTCCATTAGTAATAACGGCCACTAAATTTCCGCGCGATGTATATTTATAAGAATTAGAGGGATCTACCACAATTTCTTCACAGGGCGATGCTACGCCGGGTGAATAGGCCAACGCAAGATCGCGTTGATTGGTGAGTTGTTTTGTAGGAACTACGCTGATTTTACCTGGGGTTGGAAACTGGTGGTACTCTAAAGCTGCTTCGTGTAATTGCTGAATGACATCTTCTGTTCGATCAATAGGTAAACTCATATCCCGCCTTAGCATTAGGTAATGTTTATTAACAATGATGGCGAGTTTACCATAATTGTTACGGCTTTATTAACAGGCACAGCTTAAAAGATAGCCATAATGGGCTGTTGTAGGACGATTACCTACATCCCCCACTACATAATCTGTTTATTCAAATAACGTGTCAAAGCGTATCTAATGACCATTAAGGTCATCATCGTTGGGAAAAAGAGAAAATTTTGATAAAGCTCTAAGCTAATGAACAGGCAACTCATAATTATCCAAGGCTGGATGATTACCCTTGAACTGAACGCCTGCATTGCGGCAAATGTCTGTTTATCTATTCTTGTATGATGACCATTAACTAGTAAACTAACGATCGCTGTTAACATTGCAAAATACACCGGATAAATGAAGAACATCGGTGCATCGTCTTTAAAATAAGGTTGCCAATAAGCAAACCAGACCACCGCAATACTACTGGCAAATAGATCGAAGGTGATATCTCGTTGACATTTTTTAACAAAACTCAAAGCCAAACATAAACTTGCAATACCTATACAAATGTACATCAGTAAGGGTATCAGCAAAACTTCTTTAACTAGACCCTCATCTTGAGCAAAGAAACTTAATAATAAATTGATGGCAATAAAAAGAGGCATGACGTTTAGTTGATAATGGTAAGAACTAGTGTAGATAATAAGCTTGTAAAATAATCAGTCAACATTAATCCCCATAATATTTTGAAAATAACATCTAGATGTACTGATAGGATTCTTTAATTATATCGACAGCGAG
>CANGLL010000081.1 GCA_947454605.1 Methylococcaceae bacterium
GTGGACTGAAAATCCTCGTGTCGACGGTTCGATTCCGCCCCTGGGCACCATGAATTCCAAAGGCTCCGTCTCATAGGGGCCTTTTTTATGCCCGACGGTTTTTGCTTGCTGGGATTATTCCGGTCTTAGGCTGAACCACAGCAGTTATGGTTTAGTTGGATAGTTAACCGTACCGTAAGAACAAAAGACACATCAATCCCCTTCCTTGGGTTTGATCACATCAAGACTTGCAATCATAAAAATACTGACAGGCGTCGGTCGAAGACTGCTTTGTACACAGTCTCTTAGTGTAACTTTAGCTTGTCAAACCAGTCTTTTTGGCGACTAACAGCCGTTAGAAACGTTCTATGATGATCGCCTGCAACAACAACTTCACTCGTCACGCTTTTGTTACCCATACTTGCTTGATATACAGATGCAATTTGACCTATTTCAGTTGAAACAACTTCATCTTCAGTGCCATAAAACATTTTTAGAGGTGTTTTAAATAGTCTTCGATAGACCTGCATGTCGCTTAGGATTTTTCCATACTCCGAATCAGCAAAATAACTTGGATCTAAATATTCATCATTGAACAACTCTTTAAGGTCATTGGCAGAAATACGGCTTAAAATAGCTGAGAACTCTGCTTAGCTACTATAGTCGCGTTCATATACTTTTCTCATGTCCTCATAATAATCTGCTTTTATAACGTCTTTCGCAAGATTAGGTTTAGAAAAATAGTTTTCATACGAAAATACAGTAAGCGCAACTAAAGTACTGATCCATGGGGCATCGATTTTTCTTGGGTTATAATTCCAACCATTCATGGCCGCGAAAAGATCACTGGGGGCAGCCGCTGTGGATGCTGCTTTAACCGGTATATTCAGACTTTCAAGTTTTTCTAAAAAAGCAGTCGTTACTACGCCACCTTTCGACCATCCTCCCAGAAAAAGATATTTAGATTTTATATGTTTATCCTTTAGGAAAGCTGTCACAGCCTTATACAAATCCAAACACGCTTGCTGTTCGCTCGCTTTAACAGTATAGGCTTCAGGCTCATTAGAATCACCCATGCCAAAATAATCAGGTGCAATGAGAATGTATCCCTGCGCTGCAAACAAGGCTACCATTAAACGTGTTTCATAAGAAACAGGATCAATCGCATCAGCAAATGCATACGAAGGCACTTCATGTTTTTCGAAAACGGTACCATGTTGATATGAAACGATAGACAAGGATGATAAATCACGTAATTTGGGAATAGCGACCAAACCAGTGGCTTTAATCGGTTTATTACCTAACTCTGGGACAATCGAATCATATGTTACTTTGTATAGTTCAACTTCGTTCTTAGCTGGGGAATATTCTGGCAAAACATAGTTGTTTGGATTACTGGGTGAAAATTTATCACGCTCAGTCGTTAATATACCGTTAAGTTGAGCGAGAGAGGGCGACTTAATTTTCTCAAATTTAACGGCCGCCTCTACATTACTAATAATGATTAAAAACAGTATGCTAAAAAATAATTTCATTATAAATTCCTATGTAAAATGAGTAACTTTTTTAAAGTAGCTAATGCTTTAGTATACTAGCATTATTTAATTAAGATTGTTCAGTTCTATTGAAGGTCATTTAGCCAATCCATAAGAACAAAAGCCACAACAATTCCCTGCTTTGGATTTGATCAAAGCACCACAAGACTTGCAATCATAGAAATACTGACGGGCGTCGTTGTTTCCGTTTCCGCATGACCGCAATATGGACATTGGATTGTTGATTCAAGCACTGGAGTTTTCATATGTAATACCAGATATCCGAGTTAGCTTGGTTTATTACTCATATAGAGTAATTAAGACCGATTATAAGACCAAACTAAATTACCGTGTTTCTTCTATCGTCTCGACAATAGATTCAACCTTATCGCTGGTTGACCGCAGTTTCACGTCAAAGACGCTCATTTATAGTTATCGCAGGGTTATCAAATAGATTCAAGTGCTAATTGGTACCTAAATTTTAGGCACAAAAAAGCCCCAGTGAAGGGGCTTGCTTAGGAAAAGATTAATAATTGGTTGTTATTTTAAAAGGTAGTTTTAGTATAGCTGGATCAAATCCAGTTACAGTTGGATTATTCAACAGAGGCTTTACATACATCTGGGTTTGGCTTGCAGGAGGTGCTAATACACAAGCTAAACCATTCCACGTATACACACTTCCTGTGTATGCCTGATCAATATTAGCTGGAATGTAATAAAAACCAGTTAAATCTCTTCCTAACATATTCATTCCTCCATAATATTTTGGATCTGGTGATAAAGAAAAAGCAGACAGTGTCATTATTGTATTAAAAGTATATGGCATAGTAATGGTAGCTTCTCCAGAACAACTACTGTTTTCCCAATAAGACAAAACATCATTGTCCTGAATAGTAAATCCCAACGAGTCCGTGCTTAAATAGATGAAAATATCAGACTGTTCAATAATCCCTCGAGCTTCAATCGAATTAAATCCTGTGATGCCACCGCTAATTAATGTTGCTATATATTGTCCATTAGCATCAACAATTACAGGCGCCGAGTGAGCAATAGTTCCTAAGCCAGAAGGTCCTGTGGGACCTGCTGGCCCCTGAGCTCCAGTTGCACCTGCGATACCTTGTAACCCTGTAGCACCTGCAGGTCCTTGAGCACCCGTAGCCCCATTCAAACCATTACTGCCTGTGGCACCCTTAGCTCCGGTTGGACCTATTGGACCCTGAGCACCTGTTGGCCCCACAGCACCAGTCGCACCTTTAGCACCAGTTGGCCCTGCAGGACCTTTGGCTCCGGTCGGACCCGCAGGTCCTGTGGGACCTGTTGTGGTTGCGGCATAAGCCATGGATGAGCTTAAGGATAAAGCAATAAATATCGCAGTCGATAATTTTGATTGGTATATTGATTTCATAATTTAAGCTAAGGATTCTATTTAAAAAGTACGGATCGCACGGACTGTTAACCCATTGGTCGAATCCTTGCTCCAGTAACCCTGACTGCCATTATTAAAGCCTTGTCCTCGCGCATTTGAATCATTAAACTCCGACGAACTCCAGTACAAATCATTTACAAAACCGCCCAAAACATCTTTTTGTGCATACAGCAAGTTGAGTTCCTCAGAAGAGGGTAAAAACCAATCGCTATAACCTTTGAACACATAAGCATCGGCAATTTTAGCCGCACCCACAATCGGACAACCTGCCGCCAAGATGGCGGCAGTATTGGCCGCACCCGTCCCCACGGCTGTGCCTTGGGCTCCGGGTATTGACCCAATATCACATCCCCAAAATGTACCAATAGATTGATCAACCGGTGCTGCTTCCAAACCATGTAACCCGCCATCGGTAACATAAAACACCTTACCACCGGCAGGACCAGTTTCACCAATAGTATAAGGACTTGTGCCCGGACAATAATATAAAACCCAAGTAGGTACACCTTCACATAAAGCTAGCGTCGGTTTAATGTTGGGATCTGGCTGGATTACCGGCACTACTTGCCACTGAGTCCCATCCCAATACTGCATATCACCGACATTATTTCCCGCCTGAGGTTGTCCAGCCGGCCCAGTAGCACCAACACCAGCGGGACCGTATATACCGTATTACTTTATTACTTTAAATAACTAAGTTAATTTATAATAAGATTTAACGACAAATACCAATACTCTTTTTACTTTCTTAATTTTCTTTTATTTTTTATACTGTGTTCTGAAAGGAAAATAAGAATTTTATAAAAAATAAAATCAAGTATATAACTACATAAAAGGTTTTACCGATGAAAAAACATATAAGAAATAGTCTACAAATACTTGCTTTAACCATGGGTGTATCTTTGACCGCAACTGCAATAACCGGTGATAATCAAAAACACAGTAAAAAAGTTTCAATTGCGAATGAAGTTGATTTGCAAGATAAGTCTATTGACAATGCAAGAACAAACAATGAAGCGAGAAAATTTGGATTCTCTGAAAAATGGTTTGAGCACATGGAAGTTTATCAAAACTTGACCCCTGTAGAGCCAATCACATCTTTTGATGGTGGTTACTATCACAAATGTTATACCAATGATATGTGTTACGGCGTGTCTCTTTCTCTCAATGACAATCAAGCCTATGAGAAATCTAATTCACTTGAATGGGTATCGGTAGGAGACTATACAAAACTGGAACAAAACATGCCTAGCCAGAGAATTATATTAATCGGCAAATTAACGGGCGTATTAGCTGACCTATTAAAGAACGATGCGGATTTAATAAATAACGTGCAAGCAATAAACGGCCCGATAATCATTAAGAAAAACAAATGGACGGATCAAGATAAACTGAGATTGATAGGTGCATATGAAGCGGGGTTTTCAATAGCAATTATCAAGCCTACTGAAAACGAACTTAAAGATATTGCTCTACTTCTTGGAATTGCAGATCAGTCGCAACAAACAAAACATATTAATAATTTAGCTATATATGCTGTTGAAAAAAACACTCAAGGTGGTTACAGAGAATTGAGTATTGATGACGATACGGCAACTAACAACACAGCCCCAAACTTCATTGCTGAAGAATCCATATTGGTTTCAACATATCTCAACTGGCTACTTGAAAGTAATAAATCACTAAATAACAAATGGTTAGAAATCCAAGTTAATGCAGAAATAATTCCCGGTTTTGATAATCTTGAGGCAATAGCAGCTCAATTTGAATTTAGAAAAATACATAACTACAGCAACAATATCCACCAATTAACAACATATGCGTGGAGTGTTTATAAAAAAGAAACACAAGAAGATTGGTTCTATATTAAACAAATAGGCATATTTTCAGCAAACAACGCCTTTACTCCACCTGGCAACGGCATAACGGATTTCTATGTCATGAATACTTTTATATCAGATTACCTAAATAATCCAGCACTTTTCTTAGCAGACTTTTCTCCTTCAACTACCGAAAATACAACCACCACTACCTCTGGTATAACTTGGTCTTTGGGAGGCAATTTGAGTTTTGACTCTGCAGGCGGCGGCGGTGGGATCAGTGCAGGCGTGGAAATAAATAACTCTTTCTCTTTTTCAACACAAGATGTGACCGTTATGAGTTATGTTGGAACTCAACTTAATAATGCTACCTGGCAATTTAATATATCGCAAAATCCTAATTATATCCCATCGGTTGGAGTTTCCAGTTTTAAACCTATAACTCAATGGATTTGGAAAACAAAAAATGAATTAAGAATGAATTATCCAGATGGACTCCCTATAACACAGGAATTTATTACAGGAATACATGACGTTAATTGCTCGTTTTGGTCAGGATGCGATAATGCAAACTATCGTAATAGTGGCATTCAAGAAGATAAATTTACTATTCCTTGGCCCAGAAGAAGTTAATTAAAAGATATAAATGCAAAATTTGTTAATCAGCGCCTGTTTCTTTCCAATTCAGCGCGCATATTTCCACCCTTTAAATTTATAAAATACTAAAAATAACAATGTTATAAATATTAATACTGGTAAATCTGAACGCTGTTTTTCGGAAGAAACTGGCAAATATTCAACGCTGATTGACACTCATGTACACAATGAAAGCCTAACATTACACGGTGGTGCTTCAGGCATCCGTGATGAAGGATTGCTAGATTCCGCTTTAAGTCGTGCAATAAACTTAGCACATTATGAGGATCCAGATTATGCAGACTTAGCTGCGGCCTACGCAGTTGGATTAGCTAAAAATCATCCTTTTATTGATGGTAATAAACGCGTTGCCTTTTTGGCAGTGGGTTTGTTTTTAGGACTAAATGGATACAAACTTATAGCAACCCAAGTAGATGCTACGCTTACCAATGAAGCTTTTAAACATAAAAAAAACCAATCATTTTTCATGATTGGCTTTTGGTATAAATAATCTACTGAAGAGATGTTATCTATTTTTTACCTGAGACAACTCGACCATTTAAACCTTGAGTTACTCTATTGTTGTAATCAAAACCTTCATTGGCTATGTTTATAGATTTTAATGTGTCTAACTGAGTTTGTGAGATTTCAACTGGATGCGATAAGACATACCAACTGACTCCTTCACTACATGGAGGCGTTGTTAAAGAACCCGCATAAGAATAAAAGTGAGTTTTATCTTCAGGCAATAACTTCATTGGATCGATTTCAGGCCCTGAGTTATGTTGTGCTTCGCCTAGATTGTCAAGAGGTAACTGATAGGCCAATATAGTGCCTAATGTAGAATTTGATCGCCCGACTTTTAATAACACACCAAGTACAGCAATTTTTCCATCAGCTTTAACATGAACAAAATGTAACTCTGCAGCAAATTTTGTAGCACCAATAATGTGTTCACTTGGTGCGTGAAGATGATATTGAACCAAAGGGAAAACATCATTACCCACTTTGAGTTTACCACTATAATTTGTACTTACATTCACTTGTGGTGCATGCCCAGTATTATAATAATCAGGATAATCTCTAGGGTAATTTATTGATAAGCCATTTAAACTAGCGGAGTTAATTTCATTTGATAAATCAATCGGTGATTGATGCGTACCTATGCCGCATTCTGCATATGGATATTTAGCCGGAATTGTATCTTGAGAAGCATCCTCAATTGAACCCCAATCTGGTTGTGAGTTATATTCTGAATTTTGCTCATATTCATGTACCCAATGTGGTTCAGCAAAACTCACACTCATACTAAAATATAATGCACATCCCATTAAACATAAGATTTTTTTGAAGTTCACTTTTAATCCTATAAACTTTTAGTGCAATTTAACAAGTATGTTGCTTGCAGTAATCGGCCATACTAGGTTTTGCAACAGGCGCGACCGGAGTGACTTGACCGTTAGCAGGTTTTGCGACTGGAGTGGGTGTTGGCAAAGTCGCAAAACAAGAAAAGCTTATAAATAGCATTGTCGCTAAAATAATTTTTTTAATACTCATATTGTTCCATATAAAATTTTAAATTCATCGTTAGTAAACGTATAGTTTGTACATATAACTTACTTTATGCGTTTAGTAGGTATCATTTTTTTAGTAAACTTGTGATTGTTAAACCAAACAACTAATCTGAAAGTCAGCATTGTAACCAAGATGACTAAATAAATTGAAGGCTCTACCATAATCCCTTTAAGTTGCCAGAAATAATGAATAATAACTGCAATAGAAGCTATATAGATAATACGATGTAACCTTTTCCAATTTTTACCCAATTGCCGAACCATAAACTTAGGAGTTGTAATAGCTAGGGCAAAGATAATCAAATAAGTAATCACACCAAACCAAATATAAGCGCTTTGTAAAATATCATTGACAATGGCATCCCAAGCAAAGCCATGATCCAAACAAACATAAACAATGATATGTAGACTCGCATAAAAGAATGTATATAAGCCTAACATTTTCCTATATTGCGGCATTCCACGCCATTTGGTCAGTGTTTGTAGGGGGGTTATAAACAAGGTAAGCCATAAAAAACGTAAAGACCAATCACCCAATCGTATGTGCAAAGCTTGTATTGGGTCTGCGCCTAAATTATCTGAAAACATATCAATAATAATGGCTAATAAAGGTAATAAACAGCCAATAAAAATTATGGGATAAGGTTTAAAAATACGGCTCAACATCAAAAATACTCCCGCAAATTCATGTTGCTATACAAAGAAGCGACCTCATCAGCATAACCGTTAAATAACTCTGTTTTACGACGTGGCGTAAAAAAACCGGCACCTAAAACGCGCTCAGTACTTTGACTCCAGCGAGGATGCGGCACATCTGGATTAACATTAGCATAGAAGCCATAATCATGAGGAGCAGACTTACTCCATGATGTTAAAGGTGCTTTTTTAACTAACTCAATTTTAACGATGGCTTTTATGCTTTTAAAGCCATATTTCCAAGGCACTACTAACCTTAATGGCGCCCCATTTTGCTTAGGTAAAACCTCTCCATACATACCTGTCGCTAGTATCGTTAACGGATGCATGGCCTCATCCAACCTTAATCCTTCCACATAAGGCCATTCCAAAACATGCTTATCTGATAGATTAGGCATGTTCTTCACATCATTTAGCGTAGTAAATTGCACAAACTGTGCTGTTGATAAGGGCTGCACCTTTTTTAATAAACTAGCCAAGGGAAAGCCTATCCAAGGCACGACCATAGACCATGCTTCAACACAGCGAAACCGGTAAATATATTCTTGTAATGTATTTTGGCTTATAAGATCTTCTAAATGATAAACGCCAGGTTTTTCAACTTCCCCAGTAATTTCGACTGACCAAGGATCAATGGGTAACGCCTGGGCCAAAGATGTGGCATCTGTTTTGTTATAGGTGAATTCGTAATAATTGGTATGATTTTTTACGATATCGGCTGAGGTCGCGCTTAATGGTTCTTTAGGTTGATATCCCTTTGGCACATTTTGCCAATTAACTTCTGTTGCATCTGCAAAGCTAGAATAAATGCCAGAACCAGTGATGCCTAAAGCCAACATTGCTTTTATTAACTGCCGACGCTGTTTAAAAACAGCGGGATCAGTGATCTCAGAACCGGGAATCGTTTTACAAGTTTTGATAATCATCATTCCTCCCTTTTGGAATCCGACTCAATAACTTTCTTAATTAATCTTGACTGCAAAATACTAAAGAAAATTATTAAATAAGATCAATAATTATTATAGTTAGTCTTAGTTTGAAGTAA
>CANGLL010000082.1 GCA_947454605.1 Methylococcaceae bacterium
CGTTTAAGACTTCTTGAAGCTGTGGGGCCCATAATGACAGATAGTATGCTGTTTTGGGCTGCGCTTATTGGGTTTGTGGGTGGTATATCCTCTGCTGCTTTCCGAGAGGCAAATATTGGACTAAAGTTATTATTAACAGGCCAATCAAGAGATATAGTT
This sequence comes from Methylococcaceae bacterium, assembly GCA_947454605.1. Classification (GTDB taxonomy): domain Bacteria; phylum Pseudomonadota; class Gammaproteobacteria; order Methylococcales; family Methylomonadaceae; genus Methylobacter_C. The sequence continues at coordinate 160 of CANGLL010000082.1, forward strand.
GCTATCGCTGAAAGTCTTTCTCCTGAAATGCGTTTAATGATCCCAACTCTAGGTGGTTTTTTTGCGGGTCTTGCTCTTGTTATTGGCACAAAATTATTTCGAGGTATGCGTTCTCAAGATTATTTAGAGGTAATTCGTTTAGGCGATGGTGTAATATCTATAAGACCAACGATAGCACGTCTGACTTCCTCTTTGTTTTCAATTAGTTCAGGTGCTTCTATTGGTCGCGAAGGTGGGATGGTTCAATTATCTGCTCTTGTTGCTTCTAGTATTGGACGTTTTTTTAGACTTTCTCAACCTAAACTTCGGCTATTAGTGGCTTGCGGTGGAGCGGCTGGGCTTGCTTCCGCCTATAATACACCACTTGCGGGTGCATTATTTATAGCAGAAATTGTGCTTCAGTCACTTGCAATTGAGGCACTTGGTCCATTAATTGTTGCTTCGGTAGTGGCTACTATTACGATACGTCATTGGATAGGTATGAATCCTATATTTACTTTGCCAGAGTCTAGGGAGCGTATTGTTATTGAGATTTTACCGCTAATGGGACTTGGGGTCTTGTCAGGCTTGGTTTCCCCCCTTTTTCTGAGTATGTTGGATTATGCAAAAAAAATATTTAAATTTATAAATTTACCTTTGCCTATTAGTTTGGCGCTAGGTGGATTGATAGTTGGCATTATTTCTCTTGATGTTCCTGAGGTTTGGGGTAATGGTCATGCTGTCATTGAGTCGTTGTTGAATAAACATTCAGAACAAGACTTTGTCTTTTCCATGCTTTACTTAAAAATATTAGCTACTTTAGCTGTTGTCGGTTCCGGTGCTGTGGGCGGTGTTTTTACACCGTCACTGGTTCTAGGTGCTACGATTGGTTGGCTATATTCATATCAATTACAGACATTATTTCCTGGTATCGGAGTTGACACTATAACTTACACAGTTTTAGGGATGGGCGCATTTTTAGCGGGTACAACTCATGCCCCAGTTATGGCGATTTTGATGGTTTTTGAGATGACTTTAGATGGGAATCTTTTATTTCCACTTATTGTAGTTGCAATGTCAGCTCGTTATTTATCAGCGATAATTCGTCCTACTTCAGTATATGGACAAACACTTGAAAATAGTACTAGCCGTTTACATTATTTAATGCAGGTATCAGACATAAAATCCCCTGTTTCAATGGTCGTCAATATGAATGTATCTGCCGAATCAGTTAGTCAGATGTTTTGCGTATCATCTGTCCAACAAATCTGGGTGGTTGATGATCTTGGATTTTATCAGGGAGCTATTTCATTGCATGATATGAAACAGTTTCTTGGTGATTCAGAACTTAAACATCTCAGTGCAGCTTACGTATTTATGGAAAATGATATACCTGCTATTTCAGATGAAGATGCATTGACTGACGCATATTCGGCATTTACTAAGACACATGCTGATAAATTACCCGTATTAAACAAAGATGGGGTATTAGTGGGTGAGATTACAAAAAATGATGTTTTATTATCAATAAACTGAATTTATAATTTCAATTTCAGGTTTAAATTAAATGTAGTTATTTCGAATTAAAAATTTGTATGAGCTATAACGCTATGTCTTTTCGTAAAATAATTTTAATTGGTTTGATCGGCAATGTAATGGAGTGGTACGACTTTGCCGTTTATGGGTATTTTGCAACGGTTATAGGAAAATTATTTTTTCCTGCTCAAGATCCAACGGTATCTCTAATTGCTTCGTTTGGCGCATTTGCCGCAGGATTTTTAGTGAGACCTTTGGGTGGTTTAGTTTTTGGCCGTATTGGTGACTTAATGGGGCGCCAAAAAGCAATGACTATCTCTGTTATGGCTATGGCTGTGCCGACGGTGCTGATGGGGGTATTACCAACCTATGAAACTCTTGGTATTTTTGCCCCAATTTTATTGATATCTTTACGTATCATTCAAGGTATGTCGGTGGGCGGTGAATTTACCAGTTCTTTAATTTTTTTAGTTGAACATGCACCTGAAAATCGGAAAGCGTTCACCGCTGTTTGGGGTAATTGGGGTGGAATAGTGGGTATTCTATTAGGGTCGGGAGTTGGCTTGGTTGTTTCTGAATGGCTAGATGATGTCCAACTTGTCAATTGGGGGTGGCGTATCCCTTTTGTATTTGGTGGTTTTGTTGCTTTAACAGGTTGGTTAATACGTAGCGGTATTCATGTTGAAACACCTCTAAATACCACAATATCTCCAGTAAAAGAGGTATTTAAAAATCATAAATGGGATGTATTCCGCATTGCATTGCTTAACATTGGTGGCGGTGTTGGTTTTTATACTGCATTCGTTTATGCCGTCAGTTATATCAGAAACATTGATAAGCTTTCAGAAGTTGTTGCCCTAGAAGTCAATACCCTGGCTATGTTTGTTTTGTTAATGATTTTACCTTTTGCGGCATGGTTATCTGATATTTTTGGTCGTAAAAAAATATTAGTTACGGCTTCTGCTTCATTAGTTCTTTTTGCAATTCCGGCTTTTCAGTTGTTACATTCAGGTCAAGAGGAAACAATTCTATTCGGAGAGATATTGTTTGCCATTATTGTGGGTATGGCATCAGGTGGTATGGTTGCCTTAAATGTGGAAATGATTCATCCAAGTGTTAGGTGTACTGGTTTGGCTTTTGCTTATAATGCTTCAATGGGTTTATTTGGAGGTACGACACCCTTGATTGCAGCTTGGTTAATAAGTCAAAGTGGTAACCCAATCGCGCCGGCTTACTGGTTGGTTTTAGCCAATATGATTAGCTTATTAACTTTAGTATTTGCAGTACGTGAAATTAAATATCAAACTGTTTAATACCACATTATCTGAATACAATAATTGTCTTGTAAATTCGTTAACTTGTAACAATACGGCATATCAATTTTGTGTTGCTGTTATAATTCAGGATACTCGTTGATAGCTTGGTTTAGATGTTTATCACTTAGAATCAGCCTAGTTTTTAAGTTTATCTATTATAAAAAATAACATTGAGAATTTTTGACTATGAAAAATCACACTATTAGTTTTCCTAATTTAACTGCAGCTGGCTTTGCCTTAATTTTAAGTGGTTGCGCATCTGATCCAGCACCGGTAATTGTTCAAGCCCCAATTCTTTCCGGTGAACAAATGATTAATGAAAGTCAACGTCTAGCAAACTTAGGCGATCGATGGAAAAAAGGTAAAGACTTAGTAGATCGTGGTGCTAATTTAGTTCGTGACGGTAAAAATAAACTCGATGAAAGTAGTCGTATGATACAAGAGGGACATAAAATACAAAGTGAAAGCGAATCAACTGTTCAAGTTGGCGCACCACTCATTTCTGGTGAACAAATGCTTAGCGAAAGTCAACGGTTAGCAAATTTGGGTGATCGTTGGAAAAAAGGCAAGGAATTGATAGATCGTGGCACTATTTTAGCTCGAGAAGGCCAAAACGAAATAGATGAAGGTAATAGAATGGCGATAGAAGGCCAGCAAATACAACACGAAAGTGAAGAAAGCTCTAATGCCATCAAAAAATAACGCTTATCAGTATCCTCGATAATAGTTATGGGTATTCATGTTTATTTTGTTGATAGTCTATTTTTTTATAGACAATACTTTCGAACTGCTTTATCATTCACTCACCTTATTAAGAGACCTAAGTTTTGAGGGAGCTGGGTTAATTTTAATGAGGTAATAATGAGGATATAAAGCCTTAAAGCTGTAAAAATAAAAATAATAACAGCACTAAAAATAATAATAAAAATAATAGCACAACAATTAAAACTGCGCTTTCATTAGGCAGCCGTCTGTATCATATATACTCACAAGATGGAGCCCACGTAACGTGGGCTTTTTTATGCGCGTCAGTTTCTCGATAGTTTAAGATTACACAATGGGTAGCTGATAGTTTTGTTCTTTAAAGAGGCGTAAGCAGGCATCGACTATGCTTTCATCAAATAACGTGCCTCTGCCGGCTTCAATCACCTTTAGTGCGGCATCCAAACCTATAGCGGCTCGATACGGTCTGTGTGATGACATGGCATCTATCGTATCGGCTACGGCCAGAATTCTGGCTTCAAAAATGATCTCATCTGCTTTTAAACCTCTGGGATAACCTGATCCATCTAAACGCTCATGATGTTGATGCGCCATTTCTGCAATAGGCCAGGTAAAAGGAATATTTTTAAGAATTTCGAAACTCGCTTCTGCATGCAAGCGTATCATTTGTAATTCGAGGTCTGTGAGGTGCGTAGGTTTTGTTAATAATTCTGAGGGGATAGAGACCTTACCAATATCGTGCACCAAACAACCCAGGTGGATACCACGCAGTTTATCTTCATCTAACCCCATCTCTACCCCAATGGCAGTGGCAATGTCTGCGACCCGATTTTGATGGCCAGCTGTATAAGGATCGCGAAATTCTAAGGTTTTAGACATCGCCTCGATCGTAGAATCTAAGGAATCATACAGCTGAGATTGAATCGCTTCGCGCTCTTTAATTTCATCCTTTAATTGTTGCCGATGCGCTATTGCGCGTAGGCCATAGCCGATTTCTTCAGCTAGATTCTCAAATAAATGCACTTCACTTTCGTTAAAGGCATTAGGGATTTTTGCATACACCATTAAGGCGCCTATCGTTTCAGACTCATCTGAGATGGGCGCTGCAATGCAACAACGAATACCATATTGATTAGCGTGTTCAATCCAGGTTTGAAAGTCCGCATTCGTTAACGTATCAGATATTATTATAGTCTTACCTGACCGAATACATTGTCCGGATGGACCACGTCCAAAAGCAGTGTCTAACGACCAACTAACATTAATGCCTACAGTATAACCTTTGGCCGAACCCGCCACCCCCGCGACACGCACAGTTTTATTCACATCATGCTCGGCTAAACCCACCCAAGCGACAATGTATGGGGCCTGTTCGGCAATGGCGTTACAGACATTTTGAATTAAGTCGTTTTTAGTATCCGCATGAAAGAGAGCCATAGCCGCTTGACCATAAGCAAGTACAGCCCAATTACGTTTTTCTGATTGGTTTTGAACGAAAAGTAGATCACATTCAGCTTGTTTTCTGGCTGTGATATCACGAATATTGCATTGAATAACCCGCGTGCCCTCAACATTATAGGCGTTACTGACAAACTCAACGTTGATGATGTGCCCCTGTTTTGTTTTTAAAGGCAAGTCTTCATAGCGTAAATAACCGGCTTCTTTTAAAGTAGAAAATGCGGCGATGGCAGGCGCCTTATCGATCATTGCGCCTATTTCCCAAAGTGCTTTGCCAAGCACTTCATCTTTTGAATAGCCTAGTAAATCTAATAAGAAAGGGTTGGCATCTTGAATCTTACCTGATAAAAAATCAATAATGAGAATCCCGTCTTGCGCGGTCTCAAATAAGCGTCGATAACGTAACTCGGATGCGGTTAAATTTGATATAAGATCAGGTGACAAGGAAATACCTTAAAATAAATAACTTAATAGCTTGAGTATACGCCTAACAAAAAAATCGGTGTGGGTATCGTATTAATCTGTCTCAGAGCGCTAGTGAAGTGCCCCAGATTTATTGATGGCCGGGAGGATCCGTATCCATCTGACTCAGAGTGCTAGTGAAGTGCCCCAGATGTATTGATGGCTGGGAGGATTCGTATACATCTGTCCCAGAGTGCTAGTGAAGTGCCCCAGATGTATTGATGGCCGGGAGGATCCGTACCCATCTGTCCCAGAGTGCTAATGAAGTGCCCCAGATTTATTGATGGCCGAGAGGATCCGTATCCATCTGACACAGAATGCCCATAAAGTACCCCGGATATTTTTGTTGCCGGAAGGATAGGTACCCATCTGTCCCAGAATGTTACTACAGTACCTTGGATTTACGGTATGACAGGGGGGTAATAAATGATCGTTGGAAGGCTTATAGGGAGTTGAATCATAAACTTAACCTGGCAGGTGTTCTTCATAACTGAAAGCCTGACAGATTAATGGCAGAAGGGTGGGGCAATTAGATGACGAGCTTAGCAACAGGTGCACAAAAATCTGTGACGCCATTAGGGGTAATAGCCGCAACTCTGGCTTCAAAAATAGCCGCTACCTCTAGGTTTTCAAATATAACAGTCGATTGAGTGGTTAAAGCAATGCGGATCCAAGGACCTTTAACCCCTGTGCTGGATACGGTTCTTGTCTCCCAGGTATAAGCGCCTGCGTTGTTAACATATTGAGTGGTGCCTTTTGCGGTCCCCGAATGCGGGCCATCAGTAATAGCAAGGATTGCCTTTTCCCTAGGTGAAGGTTGGCTAGAAGGAGTAAAACCACTGCCTAATATTTTAGTGAGATTACCATTGGATACTCTATTAACATAGCCTACTGTATTCTTAAAGAGTAAAGTGACAGCGATTTCGCTGTCGTTTCTGGCTGATATGGCGGTATGGCTACCATCTTCCGCGGCCAGTATAGCCAGTGCAAAATTATCGACTGCTAATTTAAGAGTCGCTAAGGGGATATCGGGGTCGGTGTAGTCGGGGTTACCTGTCATGTGGTCAATGACACTATAAAAAAATGTCGGTTTAGATCTAAAAGGCATGGTTACAAAATCTAATAGCGCTTTAATGGTTTTCATAATATTTCCAACAGCATGGCGAATTAGCCATGGCTAGACAATAGACCTTTAATTCAATAATAGATATAAATATTTGATTTTATTTTAAAATTACAGTGCCTATCATGCATTATCACTGGATTGCATGCCGAAAATTAATTAATTTTTTTTAAAGATTTAGAAAGAAAGGAGCGGTCGTGAGTAGTCGTAATTACTTTTGGAAATTAAAATGGTTATTAGCACTTTTACTGATGATGCTACTCGACTTTAGTCCATTTCCGGTCTCATCATTAGTGCTGCTCTATATCTTTTTCTTTAAACCCCTGTGGTTTAAAGCAGTCATAGATAGACTATATCAGACAAATAATTAATTCTTTTACAACTGTTTTTTGTTGACATTTGTTCAATAATAGTTATTTTCAATAAATATTTAATTATATCGCTTTTCCTACAATAAGAGAGTAGACTCTTTTTACTTACCTATTATAGGGTTTTATTATGTCACCTTCGCAAGTCCCCGACGCATCTAGCGATGTGACAAAAAATAATGAAGATCAATTAGATAATCAAACGGCTATTGATAAGGCGCTCCGCATTTCAGAAATGCGCTATCGGCGTTTATTCGAGACAGCGCAAGACGGGATCATGCTCATTAACGCAGATACAGCCCAAATTGAAGACATCAATCCGTTTTTAATTAACATGTTGGGCTATACACACACTGAATTTTTAGGTAAAAAAATTTGGGAAGTGGGGGCGTTTAAAGATACGGCACTCAATAAAGAAGCCTTTAAAGAATTACAGGATAAACGCTTTATTCGCTATGACGATTTACCCTTAGTCGCAAAAGACGGTCGGCATTTTTCCGTTGAGTTTGTCAGTAATGCCTATGATTGCGAGGGCATTCAAGTCATTCAATGCAATATTCGTGATAACACTGATAGACATCTCATTGAGCTGGCTTTAAAAGAATCGAATTTAAAGCTCAGTGAATATTATTTAAATCTAAGAAAAAGTTTAGAACAAACTATTCAAATTATTGCTGCCACCATATCAGAGCGGGACTCTTATACCGCAGGTCATCAAATGCGGGTGGCGGATTTGAGTTCAAAAATTGCAAAAGAACTCGGCTTATCAGAAGAGCAAATTCACGGCCTGCATTTGGCCGCTTCTATACATGATTTAGGCAAAATCAGTATTCCCGCAGAAATTTTATCTAAACCCAGGCACTTAACCGAACTAGAATACAGTCTTATTAAAGAACATCCCGCCACCGGCTTTAATATCTTAAAAGAAGTGAATTTTCCGTGGCCTATTGCGCAAATTATTCATGAGCATCATGAGCGCATTGATGGTTCGGGTTATCCCAGAGGTTTAAAAGGTGACCAATTACTCATCGAGTCTAAAATTATTGCGGTCGCTGATGTAGTAGAGGCCATGGCATCCCATCGGCCTTATCGTCCTGCTTTAGGCATAGACGCTGCGTTACATGAAATAACCCTCCAAAGCGGTCTTACCTTAGATGCAACAGTGGTTGATGCCTGTCTGAGAATTTTTAACGATCAACGTTATCAATTTGAAGATTGAGATGACCACTAAAGAAGTTAAATATATCACTCGCGCTAAGTTACAGGGTATTTTTGAACAGTTATTAGACGGTATTGCGCTCATTGATGCCGAAACGCTCAAAATTACCTGTTGTAATCCAGCATTTTACAAAATGTTTGATTACAGTCTTGCTGATGTTTTACAGCTGAATCTCCCTGAATTACACCTTGAGGATGATTGGACGCGAGTGTCCACTGAATACAAGCAGTTTCTGCATGAA
>CANGLL010000083.1 GCA_947454605.1 Methylococcaceae bacterium
ATGGCCATCGATGGGGCCGATATAGTTAAACCCTAATTCTTCGAATAAGGTACCGGGTACGACCATACCTTTAACGTGTTCTTCGGTACGACGGGCTAACTCCCATACGCTAGGCATTTTACTGAGCGCCTTTTTACTTTCTTCACGTAATGATGAATACAACTTGCTAGACAGTATTTTGGTCAGGTAATTACTCATCGCACCGACAGGCGGTGAGATAGACATGTCGTTATCGTTGAGGATAACTAATACGTTGGCATCTAAGGCACCGGCATGGTTCATCGCTTCATACGCCATACCACCGGTGATACTGCCATCACCAATGATGGCGACCATTTCTTTTTCTTCACCTTTTAAGGCTGAGGCGATGGCCATGCCTAAGGCCGCACTAATAGAGGTACTTGAATGCCCTACACCAAAGGCGTCATATTCACTCTCGGCACGATTCGGAAACGCACAGATACCATTTAAAGTACGTATTGTGGTCATCCGTTCTTTACGACCCGTTAAGATCTTATGCGGATAGGCTTGATGCCCTACATCCCATACTAATTGATCAGAAGGGGTATCAAATACATAGTGCAACGCGACTGTGAGCTCTACTGTGCCTAAGCCCGCTGAAAAATGTCCACCTGAGATACTGACGGTATGGGTTAAATAATCTCGTAACTCTTCCGCTAACGGCTTAAGTTGCTCTTTACTCAGCTTTCTTACATCTGATGGCGTGTTGATGTTATTTAACAACGGATATTGATTTAAGGTATTCATATTAATAAAGGGGTTCGCGATAAAACATCAATATGATGCCGATCAAAAATAATGCGGCGACTGAAGTAAACCCAGCGATGTCTTTGCCAGGTTTATCTAGTTTTAACTCTAACCAACGACCACACGACAATATCAAAGCAAAAATACCCATGGTGGTATGGCCCACTTGAATTAAAAATGCACTTTTAGCTTGAAAACCAACGTGAGAGTGCGTCAACAACATAAGACCGCCAAACCCTGCGAGTATTGGAAATACAAAAGGCAGTTTACTGTGTGGGTTTTTGGTGATTCTCGCTGTTAACTCAAATAAGCCTAAAACCAGCACTAATAATGTCGCAATTCTGTGCTGAAGCACTTCGCCGTTATTGAAAGTACTTTCCCAAAAACCGATCGGGCCTAATGGCCAAGTTTCTGCATCACTTCGGAAAAACAAGAAAATACCTAAACCCACAAAACCCAAGGGCCAATATTTTGTAAAGGGCAATTTATTACTATAAGACAACATAGCAAAGAAACTCATGACCGTTAAAAATATACCGGCGATATTGTGATTATAGTTTGACCATTCTGTGGCCGCTAATGAAGGTACTTGATCAATAATAGCAACACGACCCGCCTCACCTGCGATTAAAGCCACATGACTGGGCGACGTTGTTTGCGGTATTTGTGGTGCAAAGGTGTTAACGACCTCTTGCCATGACGCGGTTAATGATGGAATGTCTATAGCGGGAGGTTGCGATGCTAAACTTGCCGCTGTGAATAGTAAGATGACCAATACTAATGTTTCAGCTTCTACATAATGAGGCACTCGTCCAAAAAGCGCTAGCGTTTGTCTTGTATTAAAAAAAGCTAGCATTGCACTGCGATTTAACCAAGCCAAACCTAGTGCCAAGCCTAATAACACCACCTTTACCATTAATAAATTACCGTAACCCGTGCCGACTAAACCATCCCATGAGTCAATGTATTGCAGAGCAATCGGCAAGCCCGACACCAGAATAAAACCTACGGAAATCATGCCAAACTTTGAAAAGTCACGTAGCAAGAATGGCCAATTATCAGTCGATATCAATTGGCGTTTATGCAATCTCCAAACATTAACTAATTGAAATACGCCGCCTACCCAAGCCGCAGCGCCTAACTGATGAAAAACAGTTAGCGTCATTAATAATGCACGATTATCAAACCGGCCTGCCGCGTGAACTAACCAGGCACCCGAAACTACTAAAGGAACTGAAACAGCTAAGGCAAGCCACCAGTGTTTCTGTGAGAAAGCATTATTACGTAATATGCCATACACATAAGCTGAAATGACTACAGAAAAAAATGTACGAATGATACCCCCCGTAAATTGCGTAGTGTCTGCAAACTCGGGAAAGGGCCAACGCTCTAACAAGGCCGTCATTAACCAGACTTTAAGTATTATTTTAAAGAATTGCGCCGCGGCTAATAAAAAACCACCTTTATAGATTAAGCTAATGGTTTTTTGTAATAGTTCGATATTATAATTTTTATCTTGCTGCCAAGGCTTTAAAACAAACACTCCCCAAAACAATCCACCCATTAATAGTGAATAACAAATAAGATCAAAACCACCGATTAAAGAATCAAGAAAATCAGCAATACCAGCCATTATTATTCCCTACTTAAGAAACGGTAAAGTGGATGACGTCTTCGGTGATATGTCCATCTGCGGCAAATACCTTGAACCTAATTGCATATTCACCCGCTACCAAAGCGGGAACATTGATAATGATTTGCCCCTGTTTTTTTCCTGTTTCAACAGTTAACAAGTCATGTTTATCACCTTTACTAACCAAAAATATTTGAGATAAACCTAATTCTATCTTGGAGTTAAACGTTAACTCAATCTGATCCGCTTGCTTCGCATGTATCGGTTTTAATTTTAACGAATAATCTGTTACAACAGCATGAGCAGAAACCACATTAATTTGAAGAGCGCTTATCAAGAAAACAACTATTGATAAAAACTTATCGTGTTTTTTCATCTTAACTACCTTTTTTATTTTTTAGGGCGTGACTCGCAAGATTTTTACCTAAGTCCCATATTGAGCCTGGAATTTGGTGGGTATCAGCAATGGCCTTATCAAAAGAATTCACAATATGATCACGATCCTTCTGAGTTAGATTAAGTGGCGGCAATAACTTAATGACATTCATGCCATGCCCAGCCACCTGAGTAAGAATATGGTGTTCTTTAAACAATGGAATGGTCACCATCTGGCAGAATAACCCTTTATTAGCGGCTTCTAACATAGCCCATGCCGCTTTTAGTTTTAGACTCTTGGGTGAATTAAACTCAACCGCTATCATCATACCTTTACCACGCGCTTCTTTGAGAAACTCATATTGGCCAGACAAGACATTAAGACTACTAATAATATCAGTACCCACAGCCAGACTGTTTTCTACTAACTTTTCATCTTCCATCACTTGCAATGTAGCTAAGCCAGCTGCCATTGCCATATTATTTTTACCAAAGGTTGAACCATGTACTACCGCTCTATCCATACGATTAAATACACTATCCATTACTTTTTCAGTGATTGCTACACCACCCACTGGGACAAAGCCACCTGATAACGCTTTAGCCATACAAATCATATCGGGCTTAACATTCCAATGATCTATCGCCCAAAACTTTCCGGTTCTACCGATGCCCGTTTGTACTTCATCAGCCACGAATAACGTGCCATATTTTTTACAGAGTCGTTCTACTTCAGGTAGATAATTATCATCCGGTAGATTTACACCTTTGCCTTGGATGGGTTCTACAATGAAAGCAGCTACGTCTTTGTTTTGTAAAGCAGCTTCTAAGGCTTCTAAATCATTAAAAGGGACGCTGATACAGCCCGGTAATAATGTCCCAAACCCTTCGCGGAATATATCTTCTCCCACTAATGATAAAGCACCTAAAGTAAGCCCATGATAACCATGGTCACAGAAGACGATTTTGTCACGCTTCGTGGTATATCGAGCAAACTTAATCGCTGCTTCTACTGCTTCGGTACCTGAGTTACAGAAAAACATCTTATTGATATTTTCGGGCGTTGTTTTTAAGATTTCTTTGGCTAATAAACCACTTAAAATGGATACATCTAATTGAACAAGATTCGGTAATTCAAGCGTTAACGTTTCTTTTAAAGCATTCACGACCGTTGGATGGTTACGACCAATAGCAAAAACGCCAAAACCACTTAATAAATCTAAATATTCGGTACCTTCTTGATCATAAAGATATTGCCCTACTGCGCGCTGATAATGTCTATCATAACCAATGGTCTGTAACATTCTCACCATCTGATTATTAAGATGTTTTTCATGCAGAGCAAATTTATCAGTACTGTGTTGAGCAAAAAGTTCGGCGATGCTAAAAGTCATAGTTGATAATTATTAAATAGGGTTAGCGATAGTGTGATTTTTTTATTGCAAGTCTAAATAGATTGAATATTTAACTCTGCTAAGTTTGGGTGATCTATTAAATAATCCAGGTGTGTGGCAATAATTTTTAGGGTTTTTCTGGCGGCACTAAAATGCCTACCTAATTTAATTAAAGCAGTTAATTCTGAAGGATTACGTAATATATACAACAACAGTAGCCCCATAACAACATCTCCCTGACTATTAACTGAACGCGATATAGCCAGAGGTAAATTTAAATCCGCGGGGTCAACAATGCTTCTGATGACCAAAAATGGATGATTATGGTGTTGCGCTACTTTAGCAACGGCAATACTCTCCATATCAACAGCCAATGCACCTGTTTCTTGATATAGTTTTTGCTTTTCTGTACTAGAAGATACAACGACTGTACTTTCTGCTAACAATCCAGAATGTATCGTTACATAGTTTGAAAGATGATTATGACTGTGAGCATGCCAGCCTGAAGAAATGCTAGTGCTAATAGCTAAATCACCCTTAGCATCAACCAATCTATCAGCTAAGATTAAATCACCTGAATTAATATAATGCGCCAAGGCACCAGCGCAACCCCAACTGATTAATTTTTTTGCGCCATTAGCCACTAACAAATGTGCCGCCTGAGTCGCATTAGTGTGCCCAGTGCCTGAATAGGCGACTAAAACTTTTTCCGAAAGAAAATGCACCTCCCCTTTAGCTAGTTTTTTTGCTGTTAAGGTGCTGAGTTCTTCAGGTAAAGCAACGACGATTCCGGTGATCACTATTTATTGAGTTCGTTACGATAACGAGCCAGTGCCCACAAAGGAAAAAACTTATCATAGCCATGATATTTTAAATAAAACACCTTGGGGAATCCTGGCGCTGTAAAACATTTATCGTTCCATACCCCATCCGCTTGTTGATGGTGTAGTATGAAATCAATACCCGCTTTAACTTCTGGACTGTGCGCTTCACCTGCCGCCATTAGCGCTATTACCGCCCACGCGGTTTGAAATGCCGTACTAAACTTGTAGCTGCCTGCAAAGGCTTTATCGTGGTAACTGTAGTTATCTTCACCCCAGCCGCCATCTTCACGCTGCATCTTCTTTAACCAAGCAACAGCTTTGGTATAAATGGGATCTGATTTAGGCACATTGGTTTGCTCTAAACCTAATAAAACCGACCACGTTCCATAGATATAATTAGTACCCCAACGACCAAACCATGAACCATCTGCCTCTTGCTCAGAACGAAGATACTCGATTGTTCTTTGTAATGCAGGCAAATATTCATCGTGATCTTTTGCGACTCTTGCCATTAACATGGCACAACGCGCACTTACATCTGAAGTAGGTGGATCTAATAAAGCGCCATGATCAGCAAAGGGGATCTCATCCAAATAATAATGTGTATTGTCTACATCAAACGCGCCGTAACCACCATTTTTTGATTGCATTCCGACAATCCATCGGGTTGCTCTATGAATGGATTCATCCATATCGGGAAGTTTAGATTCTGCCATAGCAAAACCGACTACCGCAGTATCATCAACATCTGGATAATAAGGATTTTCAAATTGGAAAGCCCAACCACCGCCCGCTAAATCAGGTTTAGAAATGCGCCAATCACCTGGCTCATCAGATAATTGCTTGCTTTTTAACCAGTCATAAGCCCTAGTTAAAGCATTCGTAGTTTGGGCACTAGCAATAGCAGAGTTCTTTTCAACTTCTTGCAATGCTAAGGCTGCTAATCCTGTATCCCAAACGGGCGACAAGCAAGGTTGACAGTATGCGTCGTGCTCATTAATAACCAATAATTTATCAATTGCTTTACGAGCTGTTATCAGAATCTCATCATCTTTTGACATTCCTAATAACAATAATGCTTGATAAGCACCCATCATTGCAGGACAAATACCACCTAGGCCATCTTCACCATTTAATCTTTCGATAATCCAATCTTTGGCTTTCGTGATTGCCAATTCATGCGCTTTTTTAGGAATGAGTGGTCGAGTTTTTCTACCTAATAAATCCAATCCTAAAAAAACTTTATTGAGTAAAGTTCTCTCAGGAAAATAATGTTGCTCTTCATCAGGATGAGTGACGAACAATTCAAGTATATTGATATTTTTTGGATTTTTTGCTGTTGCCTTGAGTGTACAGACGATAAATAAAGGTACCATAACCGTTCTTGACCAATAGGCTACCTTATCTAAATGAAATGGAAACCAACTGGGGAACAACATAATTTCAACGGGTATATAAGGCACACCTCTCCATGGCAGTTGCTCAAACGTAGCTAAGGCAATACGTGTAAACACATTGGCTTTAGCTGCCCCGCCTTTACTTAAAATAAACGTTCTTAAACGCACCATGTGCTCTGCGTCAACAGAGTCACCAGCGAATTTCAAAGCAAAATAAACTTTAACACTACAGCTAATATCACCAGGACCACCCGTAAATAAAGGGTAACTACCATCCTCTGATTGACGTGATCTTAAATAATTTGCCATTTTACCTTGTAAGACTTCATCAATCTCTCCAAGATAATTCATCAGCATGATGTACTCTGCAGGAATTGTACAATCCGCTTCTAGTTCAAACACCCAATAACCTGACTCATCTTGCAAGCTTAGCAGCTTGGTTTGAGCGTTAATTATTGCAGCATCCAAATCGTACGCTTTTGAATAAATAGGTGATGATGAGCTTGATAATTGGTCAGTTCGGGCTTGATTAATTGTGTCTGTGTACATAAATACGTCCTTAAAGGTCTATATGGCTTTTGAGGATGATAATGAATAGTGCCAGTCTGGCGTTTTAAGTTCTCGGCTAGTTAAATTAAATAATAGCGTTAATAACAGATTGCTTCGACCTAATAATTTAGTGGTCAAGATGGTTGTTTTTACACTTTTACGTGTAATTTTTACTTGATCAGAATGTCTGAAATTAATGTTCTGTTTAATCTTTTTCAGCGTTAATACAGCCATACCCAATGCCCATAAACAGAAGTTACGAATGCCTGTTTCATGACTAGGAATTTTTAATGTGTAGATCAATGCATTGTTTAAATGGTCTTGGGCAATGCTTATTAAATGCTCTAATCCCTTAGCGAAAGCAGGATCATTTTGTTGAAGATTGATATTTTTAAGATCAAAACCCGTTTCGGTGAATATATCCTGTGGCAACCAACACACACCACGCTGAGCATCATCCCAAATATCCTTTAGAATATTTGTCATTTGCAATCCTTGTCCAAAAGACACAGAAAGCTTTAAAAGTTCTTCTCTATGCTCTGCTATTTCAGGCGAGTAATGACAAAACAATTTTGCCAGCATCTCACCTACACAACCCGCAACGTAATAACAATATTTATCTAAATCCGCCAGTGTTGCTAAACCTTCACTAAGATTTTGTGCTTGAAAAATAGGCATACCCGCGGCCATTGTTTCTACACAACTTGCCAATGCCTCAATTTGATCCGCTTCAAAACTATGTGTAATCTGAATGACTCGAGGTAATACGTGAATAAGTGTATGTTCAGCCGGAATAGTTTGATCAGAAAGTAAAGGCGCTAAATCAACAGCAAAAAGTTCGGCATTAAATCCCGTCTTGACCACATCAATAAAGCCTGAACAAAAAAACTTTTTTTGTCCCGCTGACAAGGAAACCTCATCTTCAATTGTGTCAACAATTCGACACAAAAGATAAGCGTTAGCAACAGCACTGTACAATTTTGAGGGTAATTGAGGAATGGTCAGCGCAAATGTTCTTGATACACCTTCTAATAATAGCGCTTGAAATTCATCATCAGATAACTGACTCAATGATTTCGGATTATCAAGTGATACTCGAATGTCGCTCATA
Source organism: Methylococcaceae bacterium (assembly GCA_947454605.1). Lineage (GTDB taxonomy): Bacteria > Pseudomonadota > Gammaproteobacteria > Methylococcales > Methylomonadaceae > Methylobacter_C. The sequence goes on from CANGLL010000083.1 coordinate 8,052, forward strand.
GTTTATTTTGCAATATTCCCAAAAGGGTATGGTATTTGAATTTATGGTAATAATATCTTGTTTGTTGGTATTTTGCAAAGCAATGTTGTTTTATTGTTAATGCCATGCTCTAATTGACTTATAGCCTCAATTAAACCAGAAATTTAGCCCTATTCACACACCTCTGTTGTATTTTTACGAATACACGACATTTACACTAAAATTCAAATAATTTAATGTAAATGCTGGAGTCATTTGCTAAAACATAGTATTCTAAGCTGGTATATATAAGCGATTGTATTTTAAAGCTACACACATGAAAAACCATCAACACCATTAGTTTATGGGACTTTAATTCCCCAGAATAAATACTAATTTTTATTGTTGCGTTTATCATACAAATCAATTTATTGTTTCTTATAGACATCGATGATCTGTTAACAACAAATCATTACCTAAATTATTTATTTTGGAGAATGTGCACGTGGGTGTTC
>CANGLL010000084.1 GCA_947454605.1 Methylococcaceae bacterium
CTAAAGCTAATATCGGCTAAATTACCTATAGGCGTGGCAACAACATACAGCTTGCCAAAAACATTAACATTAGAAACGGTCATTAATAGAACCTGTGTTATAAAGAAGACGCTAGGATTATCGAAATAAAGCCAAATTATATCAGTATCTTGTTTTTTTAATGTCCCCATAAAAATCACCCTTCGGAGATTATCAGTGTCCATTTCTGAGCTTAAGTCTAAAGTAGCACACCTTATGTCAGGTGAAAATGCAGAAGAGCGTGCGCATCACTATCTTATTGAACAAGGCCTAAAGCCCGTAATGAGAAATTTTCGCTGTAAACTAGGCGAACTGGATTTGATCATGACTGATCAAGATGCCTTAGTAATTGTGGAAGTGCGTTATCGAAAATCCGATCGCTTTGGAAGTGCCATGGAGAGTATTACGCGCACAAAACAATCACGTATAATAAGAGCTACACAAATCTACTTATCATCACAAAAGAAAGATCAAGCCATTCGGTTTGACGTTATTGCCATTTCAGGTAACGGCAAAATAGAATGGATAAAAAACGCCTTTTAACTCAAAGAGCCCCATGAGCCTACAAGACCGCATCATTAATAATTTTTCAGACAGTATTCAAGCACAGCAAGAAGCCTTGTCGTATTTACCTGAGCTCATTGAGTATGCCTCACAGCAAATCGTTTCGGCTCTATTAAATGATAAAAAAATACTGACCTGTGGTAATGGTCGATCAGCCACCACAGCACAACTATTTTCATCGGCCATGCTCAATCAGTTTGAAAGAGACAGACCCTCTTTACCGGCCATTAACTTATCAACTGACATAGCGACCATTACTGCAGTGGCTAATGACTACCATTATGATGAAGTTTTCTCAAAGCAATTAAGAGCACTAGGGCAAAGTGGAGACATCCTGCTGTTCTTTACCGATTGCAACAGTTCATGCAATATTGCCAAAGCCATCACCACCGCACACGACAAAGACATTTTAGTGATTGCCATAACAGGCAATGAAGGGGGATTAATATCACCTTTACTCTATGAAACAGACATTGAGATTCGAGTAAACTCGAGCTCCAGCATCCGCATTCAAGAAGTTCAGATTTTAATTACACATTGTTTATGTGATTTAATTGACCACCAACTATTTGGTTAAGTCTATCTATATAAAGGTAAGCCATGAAAAGATCATTACACCTCATCACTTTATTTAGCACCCTATTAATAACGGCCTGTGCATCAGTTACACCGTCCCCCGACACGTCCGCAGAACAAAACTTATTAAAAGACAGGCGCCCGCACGCCGTTGTTGTATCTGATAAAAAAATTGAGTCAGAAGCCTTTGAAGAATTAAATGACACGAGCGACATACAACAAAATTGCCATGCAGCGGTTAATGCATACAATGGCGCGGCACTCATAACAGGCGAAGCCCCCACAGAAGCGTTAAAAGCCAAAGTCATTGCAGCAGTGCAAGCCATACCCAACGTCACGCTCATTCAAGATCATCTCAACGTAGAAGAACCCATTAGTTTAGACGTACAAGAGAATGACAAACTCATCACGCAAAGCATCAGAAAAGCCTTTAAGCAAATCAGATCCATGCATGAGTTTGATCCAAACACCATTAAAGTGATTACTGAAAACGGCGTTGTTTACCTAATGGGTATAGTGCAACGGGATGAAGGCAAAGTCATTATTAATCTGACCAAACTTCAACCAGGCGTCAGACAGATTGTCACTGTTTTTGAATATCTCGATTAATAACACACCCTGCCCTCAATACCGATATTGTTGAGCGCTCATTGACAAGCAAGCCCTGAACTGTTATTTTTCTAAATTGGCACTCACCTATCAAGAGTGCTAATTTAGCCTTTCAGGGATTACAGTGAGCCTTAATAATCAAGACTTAAATGATCGTTCGTTACAATTACTCAAGACATTAGTTGAGCGTTATATTCATGACGGCCAACCCGTTGGCTCACGCATACTATCCAAAGACTCCGAACTTAACCTAAGCCCTGCGACTATTAGAAACGTAATGGCAGACCTAGAAGACCTAGGCCTAATCCATTCTCCCCATACCTCAGCAGGACGCATACCCACCGTCAGCGGCTACCGTTTATTTGTAGACAGCCTACTGACTGTAAAACCCATAGATGCAAAAGATTTAGCGCAAATATCTTTAGGCTTGTCAGAAAATGATGACCCCAATAACATGATTGGCGCCGCATCACGCTTAATATCAGACCTCACCAACATGGCGGGTGTTGTTACACTGCCCAAACGAGAAGCGGTCTATTTAAGACATATCGAATTTCTACCTTTATCGCATAATCGCGTACTCGTTATCTTTGTAACTAACGAACAAGAAGTACACAACAAAGTCATACACACCGATAAAGTATTTAGCGCCGCAGAACTCCAACAAGCGGCTAACTACCTTAACTCGCTCTATGCCGGCCATAATTTAGCGGCCGTTAAATCAGCGCTTTTAAAAGACTTACAACTCGAGCAAGAACGCACTAACCAAGCCATGTTAGATGCGCTAAAAATAGCAAAACTAACGTTTGAAGCGGGTCATCAAAAAGATGACTATGTCTTAAGCGGTGAAACCAACTTAATGGGCTTTTCTGAATTATCAAATCGAGACCACCTCAGAAGCCTCTTTGAAGCCTTTAGCCATAAAAGTGATGTCATCCACTTATTAGATCAATCTATGAAAGCTGATGGCGTACAAATTTTTATTGGTAAAGAATCTGGCTACCAAGCGTTTGACCAATGCAGCTTAGTCACCTCTTCTTATTCTGTTAATGATGAGATCGTAGGTGTATTAGGCGTTATAGGCCCCACGCGCATGGCTTATGAAAAAATTATTCCCTATGTCGATGTCACAGCAAAATTATTAGGCGCTGCCTTGAATCCAAAAACAACGACCCCATGATAGATAAAACTTTTTATCTGTGCCATTAAGCACACTATTAAAATCACTTAAGGATCCATAACATGAGTATTGATCAGGAACTACCTGAGACACAAATTGAAGTTGAAGCTGAATCTGAGCAAACAGAAGATTCTCATACAGAAGTAGGAGAACACGAATATACCGTCGAAGAGCTCAAACAAGAATTAGAAGAAACCAAACAAAAAGTACATGAAGCTTGGGATAAAGCAGTCCGCACTCAAGCAGAAATGGAAAATCTAAAAAGAAGAGCTCAAAAAGACCTAGAAGATACCCATAAATTTGCCCTCACCAATTTTGGTAAAGAGCTATTACCGGTATTTGATAGTGTCGTACTCGGCTTACAAGCCGCCACTGGCGACAGTGAAGAAGTTCAAAAATTCCGTGAAGGTAGTGAATTAACCATTAAACAATTCGAAGCCTTATTTTCAAAATTTAACATCGTAGCCGTTGATCCTATCGGACAAGCTTTTAATCCCGAACATCATCAAGCCATGTTAATGCAAGAAAAAGAAGGTGCAGAACCGAATACAGTGATTAACGTATTCCAAAAAGGTTACACCTTAAATGGTCGTTTATTGCGCCCTGCCATGGTGGTGGTAGCAAAAGCACCTGAAAATAATTCATAGACTTGAACACCCTAAAATAGTCCCCATATTGCAAACAACTTTTTACATAACTAAACAAATTTATTCTGGAGTATTCAATGGCTAAGATAATTGGCATAGATTTAGGAACAACAAACTCGTGTGTAGCCGTATTAGAAAACGGTGTTGCAAAAGTAATAGAAAACAGTGAAGGTGCTCGTACAACCCCTTCTATCATTGCCTTCAGCAATGATGACGAAGTGTTAGTAGGCCAATCAGCAAAACGCCAAGCAGTGACTAACCCTAAAAACACACTTTTCGCTATCAAACGTTTAATCGGTCGTCGCTTCAAAGACGACGCAGTTCAAAAAGACATCAAAATGGTACCTTACAACATCGTTGAAGCAGAAAACGGTGATGCATGGGTAGAAGTCCATGGTAAAAAAATGGCATCACCTGAAATTTCAGCGCGTATCTTAATGAAGTTAAAAAAAGATGCGGAAGCGTATTTAGGTGAACCCGTCACAGAAGCCGTTATCACGGTTCCTGCTTATTTCAATGACTCACAACGTCAAGCGACTAAAGATGCTGGCCGTATTGCAGGCTTAGAAGTTAAACGTATCATCAACGAACCTACTGCATCAGCATTAGCTTTTGGTATGGACAAACCTAAAGGCGATACTAAAATTGCGGTTTATGACTTAGGTGGCGGTACATTTGACATATCAATCATCGAAATCGCTGAAATTGATGGTGAACATCAATTTGAAGTGTTATCAACCAACGGTGATACTTTCTTAGGTGGTGAAGATTTCGACTCAAGAATTATCGAATTCCTTGCCGCTGAATTTAAAAAAGACAGTGGCGTAGACGTACACAATGACCCATTAGCTTTACAACGCTTAAAAGAAGCGGCAGAAAAAGCAAAAATTGAATTATCTTCAAGCCAACAAACCGATGTTAACTTACCGTACATCACTGCAGATGCGACTGGCCCCAAACATTTAAATGTTAAATTAACCCGTGCAAAATTAGAGTCTTTAGTAGAAGAACTCATTAACCGCACTAAAGGCCCTTGTGAAATGGCGCTTAAAGATGCGGGTGTTAAAGCATCAGAAATTAACGACGTTATTTTGGTAGGTGGTCAAACACGTATGCCAAAAGTTCAAGAGATGGTTAAAGACATCTTTGGTCAAGAGCCTCGTAAAGACGTTAACCCAGATGAAGCAGTTGCCTTAGGCGCAGCGATTCAAGCGGGTGTATTAGCGGGTGACGTTAAAGACGTCTTATTATTAGACGTTATTCCATTGTCTCTAGGTATCGAAACAATGGGCGGCATTATGACTAAGTTAATTGAAAAAAATACCACTATCCCAACCAATGCAGCACAAGTATTCTCAACAGCAGATGACAATCAAACTGCCGTGACTATCCATGTGTTACAAGGTGAACGTGAAAAAGCAGCCGCGAACAAATCATTGGGTCGTTTTGATTTAGCAGACATTCCACCGGCTTCACGGGGTGTGCCACAAATTGAAGTGTCTTTTGACATCGATGCAAATGGTATCTTAAACGTATCGGCTAAAGATAAAGCGACAGGTAAAAAACAATCGATCGTTATTAAAGCATCAAGTGGTTTATCTGATGAAGAAGTTGATCGTATGATTAAAGATGCTGAAGCGCATGCGGATGAAGATCGTAAATTAACTGAATTAGTGCATGCACGTAACCATGCAGAAGGCATGATTAACGCAACTGAAAAATCACTTAAAGAATTTGCTGATCAAGTCGATGCAGACGAAAAAGCGGGTATTGAAAGTGGTCTTGAAGCCTTAAAAGAAGCAGTTAAAGGCGAAGACAAAGACGACATCGAAGCTAAAACAACTGCATTAACTGAATTAGCAGGCAAACTCGCTGAACGTGCTTATGCTCAAAAAGCAGGCGCAGAAGGCGGTGAAGCACATCAAGCAGAAGGCGCTTCTTCTGCACATGCTGATGACAACGTTGTTGATGCTGAGTTTGAAGAAGTTAAAAAAGACTAATTCAACCGATGCAAGCTTTCTGATTGAGTGTTAAACATCAATCTTTGTAAATAAGCAGGTTAGGGCTTTAATAGTTGCCCTAACCTGCTTTCTACATTAAGCTTCAAAGAAACAGAATGTATAGCATACTACCGCGCTTTTTTAGCTAGCGGTTTCCCATAACCTCGCAGCAATGCTTAATCTCCTGACAACACTCAGGAGCGGATTGAAACATGGCAACAAAAGAAGATTTTTACAAACTGCTTAACATTGATAAAAATGCCAGCGATGCGGAGATCAAAAAAAGCTACCGTAGTTTGGCGATGAAATATCACCCTGATAGAAACGCTGACAATCCAGAAGCGGCTGAAGTCAAATTCAAACAAATTAAAGAAGCCTACGAAGTACTATCAGACCCCAAAAAGCGTTCCGCTTATGACCAATTTGGTCATGCCGGCATAGATCCCTCCATGGGTGGCCGTCCGGGTGGATTTGGCGGTGCTGAAGGCTTTAGTGACGTATTCGGTGACGTATTTGGTGACATCTTTGGCGGTGGTAGACAACAACGTAGCAGCGCACAACGTGGATCAGACTTACGTTACAACCTTGATTTAACCCTAGAAGAAGCGGTTGCTGGCACAGAAACTAAAATTCGTATTCCTGTCTTAGTTAGCTGTAAAGTCTGTAACGGCACAGGCGCTAAAAAAGGCTCAGAACCTGTTATCTGTACAACGTGCCATGGCCATGGTCAAGTACGTATGCAACAAGGCTTTTTCTCAGTACAACAAACCTGTCCAACCTGTCGAGGTACCGGCAAACAAATCAAAGATCCGTGTAATGCTTGCCATGGTGATGGCCGTGTACAAGACACCAAAACTCTCTCTGCTAAGATTCCTGCCGGTGTGGATACAGGCGACAGAATTCGCTTAAGTGGCGAAGGTGAAGCCGGTGAACGCGGTGGCCCATCTGGCGATCTTTACATCGAAGTCCGTGTAAAAGATCACGCAATCTTTACCCGTGATGGCGCTAACTTATATTGTGAAGTACCCATTAGCTTTGCAACCGCTTGCTTAGGGGATGCGATACAAGTCCCGACCTTAAACGGCGAAGTAAAACTGACTATCCCCCCAGAAACCCAAACCGGTAAATCGTTTAGATTACGAGGCAAAGGGGTTAAACAAGTCCGTGGCGGCGCCATTGGTGATTTAATCTGTAAAGTAAAAATTGAAACCCCCGTACAACTCACTAAAGATCAAAAAGCTTTAATCGAAAAACTAGGTGAATCTTTATCCAGTGGTGGCAAACATCACAGCCCACAAGAACATACGTGGGTGGATGGCGTTAAAAACTTTTTTAATAACTTAACGGGTTAAGTCATGATACGAATTGCAGTCGTCGGCGCTTCTGGACGTATGGGCTTATGCCTTATTAAAGCGGCCGTTCTTGCGGACAAAACCACCTTAACGGTTGCGGTATCACGCCCAGGCAGTGCCGCTATTCATAAAGATGCAGGCGACTTAGCTGGCATTGGCACCTTGGGCATCGCCGTTGTTGATGATTTAAGTGCGGTACTTGATCAATTTGATGTATTAATTGATTTTACGCGCCCAGAGACCTCTATGGACATCATAGAAACGTGTCGAAAGGCAGGTAAGAAAATAGTCATCGGCACAACAGGGTATACAGAAGCCCAAAAAGCCAGCATTGCTAAAGCGGCGAATGACGTAGCGATCGTACTGGCACCCAACATGAGCGTGGGGGTTAACTTATCACTCAAATTACTTGAAATGACCGCTAAAGTGATGGGTGATTACACCGATATCGAAATCATAGAAGCGCATCATAGGCATAAAGTAGATGCCCCCTCCGGCACCGCTTTACGCATGGGTGAAGTGATTGCAGATACCTTAGACCGTAACCTAAAAAACTGTGCCATTTATGGTCGCGAAGGCAATACCGGCGAAAGAAACCGTAAAACCATTGGCTTTTCTACGATTAGAGCCGGTGACATTGTCGGGGATCATACCGTCATGTTTGCTGACGAAGGTGAGCGCGTAGAAATCACGCACAAAGCCACGAGTCGTATGACCTTTGCTAATGGCGCCATTAGAGCTTCCGTCTGGTTAAAAGATAAGCCTAAGGGCTTGTTTGATATGCAAGATGTATTAGGTCTCTCTTAAAAAAGACAGCCCCGCTATTTAAGTAAAAACCACTAAAAAAGCCTCGTTGGGTACCCACCTAACGAGGCTTTTTTATGCGCCAAATAAAGCACAATCTCCCTCAAAACCACCCTGCTATATACCCACCTAAACAATTAATGTTTCTAAAAATCAGATATAGATATGAAAAACCATCATTAAATAATCCAAATAATCGCTGTTATAGTGCAATCCAAGATAAAAACTAGGCGAACAAGCTCAGTTAGAAATTCGCAATATAGGCACACACCATGAACGTAGAGATTAACAAAAACAACACAAGCCCCGTCAAGTTAGACGTGATTAATCAAATCACCTCCATCTTGCAAGGCATTCGTTTTGGATCATTAGAAATCATAGTCCATGACGGCAAGATTGTTCAAATTGAACGCAAAGAAAAGATCCGATTTGACGCTAAGTAGAACAAATTCTTTCTTCCGTACCAACGGCGAAACACATTTCACAATAAAAATTAACTAGCTGTCTGACCGGATAACCGGAAATAAAGCATCATAAAGGACAACAACTATGAAACCACTACAACGAACCGCATTAGCCAGTGTTATTAACCTAATTTTGTTAGGCATGTCAGATGTACAGGCGGCTGACTCTCAAGCTTTAGAAAAACGGATTA
>CANGLL010000085.1 GCA_947454605.1 Methylococcaceae bacterium
GGCCAAACCTTACCTACGGGTGATGAGCTAGACCACACATAATTTAACGCTTTGTTTTGCCAGAAAGCTGCACCTCCACTTACCAGTACATAAACTCTCGCCGCATAATCATCACCGGACGTGTCTTGCTCGTTAAGCGGGCCTAGCTTGTTTTCTATATGCCAACTCCAATGGATCACTGGGGTTTTATGCAGATCAATGCGTTGTTCATTAAATAATCCTGAGGCCCCATTATGGCTATGAGCCTTGAGTACTTTAACCCCATCTACATCGACTAATTCATACTTTGTTTTACCTTTAAAATCTTTGACCTCCCAGTTATCCAGCACGCCTGAAGAAAAGGAGCCTACGACTAATGTGTCCTCTTTATGTTCTGCAGCTAATACGGCTGTGCTAAATATAAAGGGTAGTAACAGGGTCAAGTATTGTTTATTTATGCACATTAAAACTAAATCTCCATGAATGAACTATCGGGGGGTTAATAATTATTCTGCCAACAACACGGAATCAATTATAAAATAATACGCATCAATCATCTTACTTAACGACAAATTAAATTACCCATGTCTGATAAACGCCCTTTTGGACCTGTGATGCTCGATGTTGAAGGTTTAACCTTAGCGCCCCACGAACACGAATTACTTGATCATCCTAATACCGGTGCGGTGATATTATTTTCTCGTAATTATGAAAGCCCAGAACAATTAGTACTGCTGATTAATGACATTAGAAAGGCTCGTAACGGCGACATTTTAATTGCCGTCGATCAAGAAGGGGGCCGAGTTCAACGCTTTAGATCTGGATTTACTCGATTACCACCTGTGGCTTATTATGCACAAGATCCATCGCTGGCTGAAGCTGCGGGTTGGCTAATGGCTACTGAATTACTCGCCGTGGGCGTTGATTTTAGTTTTGCACCCGTTTTAGATATTGACTGTGGTGTAAGTCAGATTATTGGTGATCGTTCTTTTTCTACTGACCCTGAGTTGGCAACACGATTAGCCAGTCAGTTCAGAAAAGGCATGCACAGTGCTGGTATGGCTGCCATAGGGAAACACTTTCCGGGTCATGGAGCGGTCGCACTGGATTCACATTTAACCTTACCCGTTGATGAGCGGGATCTGGATACACTACGTAACAAAGATTTTGTACCGTTTAAGCAGTTGATTGCTGAAGGTTTAGAAGGCATTATGCCTGCGCATGTGTTGTATCCGAATATCGATGCTCAACAAGCGGGCTTTTCTAGCTTCTGGATACAAAAGATTTTACGTACAGAATTAAACTTTAACGGCACTGTGTTTAGTGATGATTTGAGTATGGCCGGTGCGGCTACGGCAGGTGGATTTGCAGAGCGTGCGATTCAAGCACAATTAGCGGGTTGTGATATGCTACTGGTCTGCAATAACCCTAATGCCGCATCGGAAGTATTAGACACGTTACCCGTTACTCAAGATCCTTTAAGAGAACAACGGTTAAGACGCATGGTGGGCAACCCTAAAGACGTTTTAAACTATCGCGCCTCTAGCAAATGGCAACAAACGGTCACTCAACTTAATCAACTGATAGAACAGCATGCTTAACGAAATTAAAACAGTACAAGATACAGCTGATGAGCTTTATAGCGCGAATCAACTAGAGACCGCCTTAGATGCCATGGCATATAGCATCAATAAGGATTTATCAGCGAGTAATTTATTAGTGCTGTGTGTGTTAAATGGCGGCATTATAACGGCAGGTAAACTGTTACCTAGGTTAATATTTCCACTGACACTTGACTCGATTAATGCCAGTCGATACCAGAATAAAACATCAGGCGGCAGCATAGAATGGTTGTTGGAACCTAAAACACCGTTAACGGGCAGAACCATCCTCTTAATCGATGATATTCTAGATGAAGGTATCACTTTAGCTGCTATTAAAGCGTACTGTTTAGACCACGGTGCAGCTCAAGTCTATACAGCGGTCTTACTCGATAAATCCATTGGTAAAGTAAAACCTATCACCGCTGATTACGTCGGTTTACCCGTTGAAAATCGTTACATCTTTGGTTATGGCTTAGATTATAAAGGCTATTTACGTAACGCACCTGGCATTTACGCTTGTAAAGATCTCTAAAAATAATAAGGACAACACATGACTACACTTGCAATTATTGGCGGCACTGGCTTAACGCAACTCAGTGACCTCGTTGTCATTAAACGTGAAAAAATCGACACACCTTATGGTGCGCCTTCTGCTGACTTTGTAACGGGTGAACTCAATGGCAAAGCCGTTGTATTTTTAGCTCGACATGGCAATCCACATACGATTGCACCGCATAAGATTAATTATCGAGCGAATATCTGGGGGCTTAAGCAATTAGGTGTAGAAAAGATTATCGCTGTGGCCGCTGTAGGCGGCATTACTAATCATATGGCACCCGCGCATATCGCTATTCCAGATCAAATCATTGATTACAGCTACGACCGTAAACATACCTTTTTTGATGATGAGAAGCACCCATTAACTCACATTGATTTTAGTTATCCTTACAACCAAGCGCTACGCGTGGGTTTAATTACTGCCGCTGCTGAGGTAAACATTAATGTAAGCCCTATTGGCACTTACGGCTGTACACAAGGCCCTCGGTTAGAAACGGCTGCAGAAATCAAACGTATGGAGCAAGATGGTTGTGATCTTGTGGGTATGACAGGTATGCCAGAAGCCGCTTTAGCGAAAGAATTAGGCATCAATTACGCGGCACTATCTGTGATTGCCAATTGGGGTGCAGGTAAAAGTGAAGGCGAAATATCTATGGCAGAAATTGAAGAGAATCTTCATGTCGGTATGGCTAATGTCGCTAAAATATTAAAAGCTTTTATTAAAGCACACTAGATCTGCGTATTTAATTGCGTGCTGTCTGATACTTGTCATCATAATTCCACATATTTATAGTAGTATTACGTATTTTTTATAAGTATCAGACTCAGGTAATTAAATGCAGACGTTTATCGAAGATCTTATAACCAAAAATAACTATCAAGCGACCCATCTATTAGCGGTTCTTAGAGCGGTTCAAGCGCAATATCACCATATTCCTAAAGCGGCTATCGAACAGATTGCCAAGTTACTCCTTATACCTCGCACCCAAATCATCGGTGTTATTGAGTTTTATAGTTTCTTTCATTTAACGCCACGCGGTCAGTATGAATTATTAATCAGTGATTCGATTACTGATCATATGCTGGGCAAGCATGAAATGACTGCCTATATAGAACAGAAATTAAACGTGAAGTTAGGTGAAGTGAGAACCGATGGCTTAGTGAGTTTTGATAACACCTCTTGCACTGGCCTTTGTGACCAAGGCCCTGCCGCTTTAATCAATGGTTATGCCCTACCCCATTTAACACCCGCAAAGATTGATCAGATGGCTGATTTGATTAATCAACAGTTACCTGTTTCCGCTTGGCCCAAAGTACTATTTGACGTTAAGGATAATGTAATAAAATCATCTTTATTACTCGCACACTGTATTCAACCCGGTGAAGCATTACACACTGCATTTAAGCGGGGTCTTAAAGAGACATTAAAAGAGATCGACATGTCTGGTTTACGCGGACGCGGTGGCGCTGGTTTTAAGACGGCGACTAAATGGCAATATTGTTCTGAAGAAAAAACAGATGAACACATCGTGGTTTGCAATGCAGACGAAGGCGAACCAGGCACCTTTAAAGACCGCGTATTATTGAATGCTTATGCCCATCACGTTTTTGAAGGCATGACACTCTGTGCGGCCATCATTGGCGCTAAAAAAGGATTCTTATATTTGCGTGGTGAATATTTGCATCTGTACGATCAACTGAATGCGATATTAGCAGATCGCCATAAATTAGGCTTATTAGGCCAACATATTCTCGGAGCTGATGTTGACGTTGATTTTGATATTGAGATTTGTCTTGGCGCTGGGGCTTATATCTGTGGCGAAGAATCTGCCTTAATAGAATCATTAGAAGGCAAAATGGGCGTACCCCGCAACCGCCCACCTTATCCTGTAACGCAGGGTTATTTAGGAAAGCCTACCGTGGTTAATAATGTCGAAACATTTATGGCCGCGGCTAAGATTGCTGTTAATGGCGGTGAATGGTTTGCCGCTATGGGCACTGAGAAGTCCAAAGGCACCAAGATTCTGAGTATTTGTGGAGACTGTGATAACCCCGGTATTTATGAAGTCACTTTTGGCGCGTCAATTCAAAGTATCCTAGATGATTGTGGCGCTAAAGATGTATTAGGTATTCAGATAGGTGGGCCGTCGGGTACTTTTATCTCTAATACTGAGCTTGCAAGAAAGATCGCCTTTGAAGACTTAGCTACGGGCGGTTCATTTATTATCTTTAATAACACGCGCAATATCTTAGACATCGTAAATAACTTTACGCACTTTTTTGCCCATGAGAGTTGTGGCTTCTGCACGCCTTGTCGTGTTGGCACTTCTTTATTAAAGAACCAGCTAGATAAAATTGTTAATGGGCATGGCTCTGCGGGTGATGTCGTTGCACTTGAAGAGCTCTGTCAGCTTGTTAAGACGCAAAGCCATTGTGGTTTGGGGCAAACGGCTGCTAATCCCATATTAACAACTTTAGAGCGCTATCCTGAACTGTATCAAGCACAATTGAAAAAGATTAGTTATGAACCGGGGTTTGATTTAGATGCCGCCTTAGAAACAGCAAGACGGTTAGCAAATAGAGACGATGCCGCAGCTCACTTAACGCAAGTGGAGGAAGGATAATGGCTAAGACGATTATGATTGATGGCTTAAGCATCCCATTTGAAGAGGGCCAAACTATTATGCAAGCCGCAACTGATGCAGGCGTATATATTCCTCACTTATGTCATCACCCTGAGTTTAGTCCCCATGGTAGTTGCAAACTTTGTACCGTTAAAGTCAATGGCCGAAATTGTTCTGCGTGTACTTTTCCGGCAATGGAAGGTCAAGAAGTCATCAATAACGCTAAAGATTTAAATGCTGATCGCCAAAAGATTACGCAAATGCTTTTTGTAGAAGGTAATCACTTTTGCCCCTCTTGTGAAAAGACCGGTAATTGCCAACTACAAGCGGTGGCTTATCATTTAAATATGTTGGATGATCATTTTCCACTCTTCTATCAGCACCGTGAGGTGGATGCATCACACGCAGACCTTTTAATTGATCATAATCGCTGTATTTTTTGCACCTTATGCGTAAGAGCCAGTCATGAACATGATGGGAAAGAAGTATTTGCTATTAGCGGTAGAGGCATCAATAAACACCTGATCGTTAATTCAGAAAGCGGCTTACTTAAAGACACTGATGTCAGTGCAAAGGATAAAGCCGCGCATATTTGCCCAACGGGCGCTATTTTAATTAAACACACCGCTTATCAAGTACCGATTGGCGAACGGATTTATGATCATCAGCAAATCGATCAAGTGAGCCTTAACTCGGAGCAAGTAGACCATGACAAATAAAATTAGAGTCGCTACGACTTCTTTAGCCGGCTGTTTTGGTTGTCATATGTCATTTCTAGATATTGATGAGCGCATCTTAGAACTAGCTGAAGTGGTCGTATTTGATCGATCACCGATTACGGATATAGAACACTGTAGTACTGACTGCGATATCGGTTTAATAGAAGGGGGGGTATGTAACTCTGAGAATGTTCATACGCTAAGAGAATTTAGGAAGAGTTGTAAGATATTAGTTGCAGTAGGCGCTTGTGCCATTAATGGTGGCCTGCCTGCTATGCGTAACTTTATTCCTTTAGAAGAGTGTTTAAATGAAGCGTATATCAATGGGATAGGCGTGGAGAATGCGCAAATCCCCAATGATCCAGAGCTGCCCTTACTGCTCGATAAAGTAAGACCCATCCATGAAGTGGTTAAAGTTGATTATTTCTTACCCGGATGCCCACCCTCTGCGGATGTATTCTGGAAGTTTTTAACGGATTTAATAGCTGGCCGAGAACCCTCACTCCCCTATGAATTGGTTCATTATGACTGATACTGCGCTAGTTAATCCTATTAGAGAAAACTTATGTACGAACATTTAGAAACTGCGGATAACAAAGAAAACCTTAAACGTGTCGTAGTTGAGCCTGTTTCTCGAGTAGAAGGCCACGGCAAAGTGACTCTGCTCTTAGATGAAGATAATAAAGTTAAACAAGCCCGTCTACATATTGTTGAATTCAGGGGTTTTGAACGTTTTATTCAAGGGAGACCCTATTGGGAACTGCCTGTTTTAGTGCAACGCTTATGTGGTATATGCCCTGTGAGCCATCACCTTGCTGCCGCAAAAGCGATTGATCAATTAGTAGGAATAGATCCTGTTAACCTGCCCGTTGCGGCTGATAAATTACGTCGCCTATTACATTTTGGGCAAGTGTTGCAATCACATGCTCTCCATTTCTTTCACTTATCAAGCCCTGATCTATTGTTCGGTTTTGAAAGTGAAATCAGTAAACGATCGATCATTGCAGTAATAGAAGCCTATCCTGATTTAGCCGTGCAAGGCGTAATGCTGCGTAAATATGGTCAAGAAGTAATTCGCATGGTATCGGGTAAACGTGTACATGGCACCGGTGCTATTCCCGGCGGTATGAATAAATCACTCACTAAAGATGAGCGTGATTATCTTTTGAAAGATATCGATCAGATCATCAATTGGTCTGTTGCCTCTGTAGCTTTAATCAAAAAAGTACATGGTGCTAACCTCCCTTATTACGACGACTTTGCAACCATACGCAGTAATTATCTTGGTTTAACTAAACCTGACGGGGCATTAGAGCTTTATCATGGTGGCATCCGAGCAAAAAATGCAGATGGCGATACTCTTATTGACCATGTCGATTATTGTAAATACAACGACTACATCCATGAAGAAGTCCGTTCTTGGACTTACATGAAGTTTCCTTACCTATTATCAATGGGGCAAGAAAATGGCTGGTATCGGGTGGGACCTTTAGCACGCGTTAATAATTGCGATTATATTGATACGCCCTTAGCCGAAATCGAACGCATTGCATTTAAAGCCCATAGCAATGAAGCCATGGTCCATAGCACCTTAGCATTCCATTGGGCGCGTTTAATTGAACTATTACATTGTGCGGAAAGTATTAAAACCCTCCTTAATGATCCTGATGTTCTTAGCCAAGATCTCGTTGCGAAAGGCGAAAAGCGTTATGAAGGCATTGGGGTTATTGAAGCGCCCAGAGGCACGTTATTTCATCATTATCAAGTGGATGAAAATGACATTGTCACCAAAGCTAATTTAATTGTTTCAACCACCAGTAATAATATGGCTATGAACGAATCAGTCAGGCAAGTGGCTGCTGAATATCTTTCGGGGCAAGAGCTAACTGAACCACTATTAAATAATCTAGAAGTGGCTATACGCGCTTATGATCCTTGTTTATCCTGTGCTACGCACGCGATAGGAAAAATGCCTTTGCAATTAGAGCTCATCAATGCAGACGGAAAATTAATAGATAAATTGGTTAAAGGTAGTGACGGACATATAGACCGAAATCTAAATGCCTAAACCCATTCTGATATTTGGTTACGGTAACCTAAGCCGCGGCGATGATGCTTTAGGACCGTTATTACTTGAATATGTAGAAGAGCACAGCAATTTGAATCAGATTGATCTTTTGTGTGACTTTCAATTACAAATTGAACATGCTTTAGATATTGAGCACAGAGAATTAGTCTTATTTGTTGATGCGTCAGTGGCTTGTCAGCAGGCCTTTAGTTTTACGCAACTAAAGGCCAATAAAGATAAAAGTTACACAACACACGCCATGAGTCCATCGGCTGTATTAGATGTTTATCAATCGATAAAACACCAAGTCCCTCCTCCTTGTTTTCTACTGAGCATAAAAGCAGAAAAACTAGAATTAGGCGAAGGCTTAAGTAGTGAAGCCAAACAAAATTTACAATCCGCTTGTTTATTTACAGAGCAATTACTAAAACTGCCTAATCTGGCGTTTTGGCTAACTCAACTCTCGAATTAACCTTACAATTTATCTTATAAAATCAATGGTCATTGGATAGCGGTAATATTCACCATTACTTGATCGTATGGATGCTACTAAACAAAATACTAAATTGAGCACGACGATCAACCAAGGTAAAAAGAAGCCTATTAACACAATGACCAACACCCAGCTAATTGCGTAGTAGACTAAGGTTGTTAATTGCCAATTAAGGGCATTACGCGCGTTTTCTTTAACCCAACCTTCATTCTTAACTAAATAAACCACTAA
>CANGLL010000086.1 GCA_947454605.1 Methylococcaceae bacterium
CGTTGCAGCTTCTAATGCAGACTCTATAGCTTGAAAAACTATTTCCTTTTCTATTTCCCTTTCATTCGAAAAAACTTCAGCTACTAACAAAATTTCTTTATTTGCCATCTCGGCCTCCTTTTTCAATTAAATACTCGGGTACTAGGCGCGCTTTACTCATCGCGTCAAAAGGTACCTCATAGGTCTGCTCACCTTCTGCAAGGGTAATAATTTCATTATCTACTTTTACAATTCGACCAGTGATTTTTCTTCTGCCACTAATCGCCTTGAACAAGTTAACTAAAACAGTACTATCTATATAACGCTCAAATTGACTTATCTTAAAGAATGGTCTGTCAGCACCTGGAGAAGATACCTCCAATTGGTAATTACCTTGAATTGGATCTTCAACATCCAAGACCCCGCTCACTTGGTGGCTGACTTTAGTACAATCATCTACTAAAATACCATTCTCGCTATCTATGTAA
Organism: Methylococcaceae bacterium; assembly: GCA_947454605.1. Lineage (GTDB taxonomy): Bacteria > Pseudomonadota > Gammaproteobacteria > Methylococcales > Methylomonadaceae > Methylobacter_C. Next base: position 468 of record CANGLL010000086.1, read on the forward strand.
ATTCTTAGTAAGCCATGTTTTGGATGTGGATTGTAGTCGATACCAACACATTCATAACCTAAACCTTCAACGATCGGTTCGATTAAATTAAGCAAATGCTCTGGCGCCTGCTTCATGGTTTCCTCACTAATTTTTTACACAAAAAAAAAGAGCCCAAGGCTCTTCCATTAACAATCTAATTTTAAGCCCCAACTCACCGAAGCCCAGAAAATAAAAAACCCCAATAAGGGGTCTTTAATTTTGGTAGCGGGGGCAGGATTTGAACCTACGACCTTCGGGTTATGAGCCCGACGAGCTACCAAGCTGCTCCACCCCGCGATTGATTCAACGTATTATAAAGAGTTATTGAAATTAATCAAGGCTTTTATTAAAACAGAGGACACATTGCCTAGATTATTTCAACCTAGGCAATGTTTATAAAATCAGAACTCAACTATACAAGACTTATAGTTTCAGCTCTATTTACGATATCAATAGAAATCTTCCCTTCTTGAGCTAACCACCCAATTGCTCTTTGCAAGTACTTTTCATCAACACTTAACTCTTTAGCTAATTTAGACACACTAATTGGACCATTCTTATCAAGAAATCGCCAAATCTCACCCGCGGCATTACCTATTTTCTCAGACATACTAGTACCCTAAAGTTATTGACCCATTAAACACTTCCCGCAACAAAAAAGCGTTATGGCTATATACCATAGCGCTCAAACTAATTAATCTAAGCAGACCAAAAGCCCTAAAGTGCCTCAATAGTTTTATCTAATTCAAACGCACTATGCAAAGCTCTTACCGCGAGCTCTAGATATTTCTCATCAACAACTACTGAAATTTTGATTTCAGAAGTGGCTATCATTCTAATATTAATACCTTCATCTGCTAATGTCTTAAACATTGTACTTGCAATACCCGCATGAGAACGCATACCCACACCTACAATTGACACCTTAACAATAGTGTCATCGCCTGTAACTTTTCTTGCGCCTAATTCTGAACAGGTTTGCTCTAGAATAGTCTTTGCACGTAAATATTCATTTCTGTGAACTGTAAAAGTAAAATCAGTCGATGCATCATCAGCAATATTTTGCACGATCATATCAACTTCAATGTTAGCGTCAGCTATTGGGCCCAATATCTTATGAGCAACGCCGGGTAAATCGGGTACACCCGTAATCGTTAATTTTGCTTCGTCTCTATTAAAAGCAATCCCCGAAATTAAAGCACTTTCCATTTGTGAATCCTCGTAGGTGATAAGCGTACCACACCCTTCTTGAAATGATGATAAAACGCGTAAAGCAACATTGTATTTTCCTGCAAACTCTACCGATCTTATTTGCAATACTTTTGAACCTAAACTGGCCATTTCTAGCATTTCTTCAAAAGTAATGTGATCAAGTCTACGGGCTTTAGGCTCTACACGTGGATCTGTGGTATAAACACCATCGACATCCGTATAAATATGACACTCATCTGCTTTTAGCGCTGCAGCTAATGCAACCGCTGATGTATCAGAACCACCACGGCCTAAAGTCGTAATATCTCCAAACTCATCAACACCCTGAAATCCAGCGACAACAACTACTTTTCGGTCATTAAGATCGGCTCGCATTTTAGCGTCATCAATCTCACGAATTCTTGCTTTAGTATGTACGCTATCCGTTAAAATTCTTACCTGGCCACCCGTATATGAAGTTGCATCACAACCCAATTGATGCAAGGCCATACTTAGTAATGCAACGGTAACCTGTTCACCCGTAGAAATTAATACATCCAATTCACGCGCTGTTGGCTGTGATTGCATTTCCTTTGCCAAATCAATTAAGCGATTTGTTTCACCACTCATCGCAGATAAAACAACCACTATTTGATCGCCCAAATCATGAGCTTTTTTTACTTTTTCGGCGACAGATTTGATTCTTTCAACAGAACCTACTGAAGTACCGCCAAATTTATATACATATAATGCCATTCAATTAAACCTGTCTATCCGCCCAATTGGCCATTGACCCATGCAGGAACTGCAGCTAAAGCCACCGCTAATCCCGAAGGATTATTCCCTCCTGCCATTGCTAAATCAGGCTTACCGCCCCCTTTACCACCGACTTGAGTGGCTACAAAGTTAACCAACTCACCCGCTTTTATCTGCTCAATAGCATCTTTAGATACCACCGCAATCAAACTGACTTTCTCACCTTCAACCACGGCTAAAACCAATGCACATCGACCTAATTTATTTTTCAATTGATCAGCTAAATCTCGTAAAGTTTTACTATCCACATCCTCTAACTTTACTGCTAAAACTTTTAATCCAGCAACATCGACTGCTTGGGCTAACAACTGATCACCTGCTGAACTAGCCAATTTTGAGTTGAGTCTCTCAATCTGCTTCTCTAATACTCTGGTTTTTTCTAAAAGCTGCTCTACTTTTTCAGGCACTTTATCAGCAGAGCTTTTTAATAAACCGGAAACAGCGCTCATCGCATTATCTCTGCTAATAATCCATTCCACACATGCGCTACCTGTAACCGCCTCAATACGTCTTACGCCAGCCGCAACACCCGCTTCGCTGATAATTTTAAAAACGCCAATATCTCCAGATCGTTCAACATGTGTTCCACCACACAATTCTGTTGAGAAATCTCCAATCTTTAAAACGCGAACTTCACTACCGTACTTCTCACCAAATAAAGCCATAGCCCCAGCTTGCACAGCGTCATCTTTAGCCATAATTTGAGCAGAAACTGGACTATTGAGTCTAATCTGCTCATTGACTAACTTTTCAACCGTCACAATTTCTTCAGCCGTTAACGCCTCAAAATGGGAAAAGTCAAAACGCAACCGTTCCGTATTAACTAAAGAGCCTTTTTGGCTAACATGCTCACCCAACACATTACGCAATACAGCATGAAGTAAATGGGTTGCTGAATGATTTAATTCCGTTGCCTTTCTAGCCACTTGATTAACCAACGCATCGCATGCATCATTAACATTCAAAGAACCCTGAACGACTTTACCTTTATGTAAGAATAAATCGCCACCCTGTTTCTGAGTGTCGGTCACTTCAAACACTGAACCATTAACTACAATTTGACCACAATCACCAATTTGCCCACCTGACTCACCGTAAAATGGCGTTTTATCTAAAACAAGCAATCCCTCTTCGCCTGTTTTTAAGCTACTCACAGACTGCCCCTCTTTATACAGCGCAATAATGCGCGCTTGATTCACTAAATGCTCATAACCCGTAAACTCAGTTTGTGAATCTAATTTAATATCTTGAGTATGCTCGTTATTAAAGCTACTGGCTGAACGCGCTCTATCACGTTGTGCAGTCATTGCTACATCAAAGCCAGCATGATCTACAGACAAATTATTTTCTCGGGCAAAATCAGCTGTTAAATCAACCGGAAAACCATAGGTATCATAAAGTTGAAAAACAGTTTCACCTGGAATGACGGTACCTTCCAATTTAGCTACACAAGCCTCAAGAATTTTCATGCCTTGACCCAAGGTCTCAGCAAATCGCTCTTCTTCTTTTTTTAGAATTTTTTCTACGTTAGCCTGTGCCGCTTTTAATTCAGGGAAAGCACCTCCCATTTCACCCACCAAAGGCGCAACCAATTTATAAAAGAACACATCTTGAATGCCCAATCGATAACCATGACGAATTGCACGGCGAATAATTCGCCTTAACACATAGCCTCTTCCTTCATTAGAAGGCAACACACCATCAGCGACTAAGAAAGCACAGGATCTTATATGATCTGCAATAACGCGCAAAGAGCTTTTAGTTAAATCTGTTGTGCCGACAATTTCAGCGGCTACCTTAATAATGGGCTGGAATAAATCAATTTCATAATTATTATGAACATGCTGTAACACTGCGCTGATTCGCTCTAAGCCCATACCTGTATCAACTGAAGGCTTTGGTAAAGGTGTTAAAGTGCCATCAGCCGAACGATCATATTGCATGAAAACCAAGTTCCATACTTCAATATATCGATCTCCATCCTCATCGGGAGAACCTGGAGGTCCACCTGGGATATCTTCACCATGATCATAAAATATCTCTGAACAAGGGCCGCAAGGACCCACATCGCCCATAGACCAAAAGTTATCTTTTGCACCTATTCTTGATAATCTATTAGCAGGTACACCTACTTCTTGTAACCAAATATTTTCTGCTTCGATATCTTCTTCAAATACGGTGACCCATAATTTGCTAGCTGGAATCTCTAATTCTTTCGTTAAAAAATCCCATGCATAATGGATAGCCTCTTTTTTAAAATAGTCTCCAAAACTAAAATTACCCAACATTTCAAAAAAGGTATGGTGTCTAGCAGTGTAACCCACATTTTCTAAATCATTATGCTTACCCCCAGCCCTTACACAACGCTGAGTCGTAACCGCTTTAGTAAAGTCGCGCGCTTCTTTGCCTGTAAAGACATCTTTGAATTGAACCATCCCCGCATTAGTAAATAACAAGGTGGGGTCGTTGCCTGGAATAAGTGAACTGGAGGGTTCTATTGAATGGCCGCGTTGGCGAAAAAACTCTAAGAAGGAGGTGCGCAACTCTGCGCTAGTCATTTTTTTCATGTTAAGTGTGTAATTTAAAAAAGCACTACCGATGAGCGCCCAAGAATTTAATATTTAAATGATCAAATAAGATATTTATTGTATTGCTGGTAAATCCACGTTGCATTAAAAAGCGACTGCGTTTTGCCCATTCATTACGTTCTAAAAAAACCTCATCATCGTATTTCTTTAGATAAACTTTTTCAGCCAACTCCAGCCAACTCCCCACATTTTTAATCACAACTGGCTCTAAATCAAAATGATTAACACCATTTTTTCGCAATTCATAGTTAATGTAGCTGGGGCCATAACCTTTTAAAAGCCGGTATCTTGTATAACTTTCAGCGTACCGTAAATCACACTGCCAACCTTCTTTAACTAACTGCTCTATCACGGGTAAAACGCTTTCTTCCTGAAAGCCCTTGGCCAATAGTTTGTTTAATAAATCTTTCTTACTATGTTCTCTGTTAGCCAATAAACCGATGCACACTTGTTTGATAGCCGACGATTGACTATCACTTGTTTTTGCATTGTCCATCTTCACTTTTACACAGTAAAACTTAATCTATATCTAGATCTGCAATATCAATATTTTCAACAATAGGGTGTAATTTACTAAAAGCCTCTGCCCTAATTTTTTCTTCAATTTCTTTGGCTTTTTCAGGGTGTTCTTTTAAGAAAACTTTTACGTTCTCTTTGCCTTGGCCAATTTTTTCTTCATTGTAACTATACCAAGAACCAGCCTTCTGAATAAAGCCATAGACAACGCCAAGATCAACTATCTCACCTAAAAATGAAATACCTTCACCGTATAAAATTTCAAACTCTGCTTGTTTGAAAGGCGGCGCCACTTTATTTTTAACTACTTTCACTCGGGTTTCGTTACCAATCACTTCGTCGCCTTTTTTAACAGAGCCAATACGACGAATATCTAAACGAACAGATGCATAAAATTTTAAAGCATTACCTCCGGTTGTCGTTTCTGGACTACCAAACATAACGCCAATTTTCATTCTAATTTGGTTAATAAAAATAACTAAAGTATTAGAACGCTTGATATTACCGGTCAATTTTCTTAAAGCCTGCGACATCAATCGAGCTTGCAAGCCCATATGAGAATCTCCCATATCGCCCTCAATTTCTGCTTTAGGCGTTAAAGCGGCTACTGAGTCAACCACGACGATATCGACAGCACCCGAGCGAACTAGCATATCTGTGATTTCTAAAGCTTGCTCACCCGTATCGGGTTGTGAAACTAATAGCTCATCTACATTAACACCAATCTTCTCGGCGTAACCCGGGTCTAAGGCATGCTCAGCATCAACGAAAGCGGCAGTCCCACCCAGCTTTTGCATTTCTGCAATAACTTGCAAAGTTAATGTTGTTTTCCCTGAAGATTCAGGACCATAAATTTCAACAACCCGACCTCTAGGTAACCCACCACAACCTAAAGCAATATCTAAACCTAAGGATCCTGTAGAGACCACATCAATATCACGAGAGGCAGCCACATCCCCCATGCGCATAACAGAGCCTTTACCAAACTGCTTCTCTATTTGCATTAATGCCGCACCTAATGCTTTCTTTTTATTCTCATCCATTATAAATACCTTAAAGGTTTAAAAAATACCTAGTCATATCTCATGTAATTATTATCACATAGACGTATAGCTTCGGGTAGTGAGATTTATTATCAAATACTCAAGAGTTCTCAAGAAACTGCAATCTACCGTAACACACTATTTCAGAGGACAATCAGTTAAAATCCATTCGCTTTGACTCTTGCTTCATTAGCACCTTCAACATTACCTTGTAATTCTCTAGACTTTGCAATCAGCAACCAACTGTGTTTTTTAATCGCGACATCATTCCCTCCTAACAAAGCCGCTTTTTTAGCTAAATCTTCCGCTTCTCTTGCTCTGGAGGTTTTTAGCTTTAATAAGGCTAATTTATAATACAGCGTTGGATTACGAGGCTCTATTCTAATGGCTCTTTCTAGAGTAGTCATAGCAACCTCAATGTTACCCGACTGACTACTTCGATTAGCAGATAAGACTAATGCATTAACCGCTGGAGAGAGCGGAGCAAAAGCATCCAAAGGCTGAAAGGGTTGATCTACCTGAACAGTCAACTCAGGTTTCTGATCTACTACAACAGGCCCATTAACATTATCAACGACAATAGGTGCTACTTGACTTTCTGCAGACGATGCTCCTTGAAGTACTTGGGACTGCCCCTGAGGAGAAGAAACCCCATTTTGTTCTGCAATAAAAGCTTGTTGTTCTGGTGTTAATGGTTCGGGTGCTAATGCTTGTATTTGGGGCCCCGAGGCAGCACTATCACCCAAGGGTTTAACTTCTACAATGTCTGGACCAACGGGTGCTGCTGGTTTGGGTTGCTCAACTGCGGATTGAACAGCTTTTGACTTTGCTTTTTTAATTTTTTTTACTTTAGTAGGTAAAGGAGGCTTATTCTGTACTTTTACCCCGTTTTTATAAACAGGAACAGGATCTTGTGAATCAGAAGTCGTTGCACAACCTACTATTAGTAGAGGAAAAGCACAAAGCAGAATAAATCGATTAATTAACATAGTTATTATTTAAAAAAATAGATCATTTAACAGAACGCATAAAGGATAACTGTTTTAGAACGGAATATCATCATCAAAATCGTCATATGATGGAGGCGGAGGTGACGGCATGCCTTCAGGCCCACTATTAGAAGCTGATGGCTTAGATTGATAAGTAGGTTTAGAAGTCACAGAATTCGTACTGGAAGAAGAATCACCAAAACTCGCAGTCCCACCTGTACGACTATCTAACATATGCATTTCAGTAGCAATAATCTCTGTCGTATAACGATCTTGTCCATCTTGACTTTGCCATTTACGCGTTTGCAGACGTCCTTCTACATATACCTGACCCCCTTTTTTAAGGTATTCACCCGCAATTTCAGCTAATCGATTAAAGAAAACAACACGATGCCACTCTGTAGATTCTTTTCTTTCCCCTGATTTATCTCTCCACCGAAAGTTAGTGGCTAAGGTAATATTGGCAACGGCACCTCCCGCTGGCATATAACGCACTTCGGGA
>CANGLL010000087.1 GCA_947454605.1 Methylococcaceae bacterium
TATGTTTTGGTAACAATTTAATTTACATGGAAAAATTAACTGCAATAACCAATTAAAAAAGAGGATTCATGAAGAAGGCAATATTAGTTGTATTAGTTTTACTTAATTCGCTATTAATTGGTTGTAGTGTTGTTAAAACACCAGAAATTTCGGCAGTTAATCAAGAAGAGGGACTACTCAATTTATCTTACAGATACAGATCGTATCAAGTCCCTAAAGTCAACGTGGATGAGGCACAAGGTAAAGCTTCTGTGCAATGCTCAAGATGGGGCTTTTTAGCAGGAACCCAAAATGAAGGCCAATCTACTACTTGTGTGTAATATACCCAAAATCAACAAAGTTGTTTAGAGAACGAAGTCTCAATTAGGTTTAAATGTGGTTTGAGTCTTGAACAAAAAGCGGCTAAAGAGGCTAAGCGTCAAGAACAATTAAAACAAGAAGCAGTTCGACAAGAGCAAGCTAATAAAGAGGCGGCGGCAAGATCAGCAAATAATAGAAAAGAAAATGTAGATAAGACGAGTTGGTGTGCTAGCTCAACATTAGCGATGTCCGTTTTAATGGGTAAATTAGGCGAGCAAGATCTTAAATCTAAATTTGAAGGTTACTCGTTGGTTATGGCTAAAACTTCAATGGAATTAGGCTCAAATATAGGGCTAACAAATAAAGAGTTAGTGGCTATCAACCAAAAAAATACCAAATTAGTAGCTAATGGGATGCGAGGTAAAACAGCAGTCGGTATGAATGATTATTTAAATGAAAATGTACATATCTGCACCAATTTGATTAAAGCTGATGATGAAGTGCATACCTTAGTCCAAAAATATACCAACCAATAACTAATAATCTTCATATTTATGAACAATACTCTTCTAAAACCTGCTCCTTGGACAGCTTGGCGCACCTACAAAACAGCAGCTAAAGAAACGCGCTCTATTATTGCTAATGAACGCGATCATACCAAGGTATTCTTAGATGACTTGTCGGCTGAACTTTGGCATGAGATTGAAAAAGGCATCAGCTATAAAAATTTATATGCGTTGGCTACCGAACTAGAAGTTGCCGAAGAATTAGATGGCTTATTAACTGAGTTTAAAGAATTAGGTTTATTAGTTGATCCTGATCATAACGGAAACAATAAACCTTTACCTGTGCCAACAGCAAAGCCACTTGAGTTTGCTGACAATATAAAACCAGAAAATGACTTCCAGTCTTGGGTGATGGCGCAAGGCTTTATGTATTCAACGCACTGGGAATTGACTTATCGATGTAATGAGCGTTGTGTGCATTGTTACAACCCTGGTGCCGCACATTCTGATTTAGAGAAACCAAAACGCGACAACAATGAGTTATCAACCGATCAAGTTATTGCTAGCTTAAAGCGCTTAGCCGAAGGTGGGGTTTTTAACCTCACCTTATCGGGTGGCGAAATCATGCTACGTAAAGACTTTTTTGAAATTGTTGAAGCGGCTCGTCAATTAGGCATGGCGGTTAATATTTATACCAATGGCTTAAAGCTAGATGAAGCGAATATTAATAAACTGTGTGATTTATATCCCTCTACCGTTAGTTTCTCAATTTATAGTCATGTCCCCAAAGTGCATGATGATATAACGCGAGTGCCTGGATCATTTGATAAAACAGTGGCTGCTCTTAAAGCCATGAACGAGAGAGGCGTGCGTACCAGTTTAAAATCGGTGCAAATGTCACATACCTTAAAAAGTTACAACGGCACCTTAGCCTTAGCTAAAGAGTTGAATGCAGCACCAGAAACAGAAATTGGTTTAAGTCCGGGTATCGATGGTGCGATTGCGCCGATGTTAATGTCTACCTCAAATCCACAAGAACTCATTCTGGCGGCCATGACAGAAGGCTTCCCTATCTTTGTGGGCACCGAAGAAAATAACTACGGCGAGTTTATCAAAGACCAAAAAGCCACGGTCTGTGCAGCAGGTTATGCCGGCTTAAATTTCTCTGCGGATGGCTCTATTTATCCTTGTAACTCACTCACTATTGAATCAGGTAATTTGCATAACGACGACCCCTTAGATATTTGGCATTCTGCCCTGAGTCAACGCGCAAAAATAACAGACGCTCAAAAAAGTAATCTACAAGAAACTGAGCAAACGGTAGCCTTAAATGAAACCACCAGGAATCTTGCTGCATGGCAGGATGTAAGACTTGAAGATTACGAAGAATGTAGCACGCATTTACGTTGCCGTTGGTGTACTAAATGTCCAGGTATGTCATTAATGGAAACAGGTAGAGCCTTAGCGCCTTCCACTACTAATTGCCGTACCGCTAATGCCCGTATGTTTGCCGCTTTATTATTAAAAAGCGGTGAAACTAAAGAGTCTGTAGCAGAAGCGTTTAAATTAGCTAAAAACTATGGCTCACAACAACCCTCAGAACGTCCTGAAATACCCGAGCCTGCTCGAGGTAATGCCAATCATCTTGATCCAAGAACATCCTTAGAAAGTCTAAAGAAAACTGATGAAACCGATCAGTCACAAAGCTATATCACGCAATATGGGGAAACATGGCTTAGCTATGGCTCAAAGTGGAATGTGGAATCATTAAAAGCTTTTGAACCCATTAGAGAACAATTTGCATCTTTACAAATAAAGATGGACTAAATTCTTTTGCTAAACAGCAAAGAGTACGGAAACACCCACCGTTTAAGGGGTGAATTTGTGAGATTAATAACATGAAAAAATTAGGCGTTTCAAAAGTAGTATCTGTAGAACGTAAACCTTTGACTGGTTGCCCTTCTAGTTCGGAAGCTTTTTGCGGGATTAACTACAGAGCTAGCTGAGTTAGATCGAAAATAGAGGTGACTCATTGAGTCACCTCTTTTATTTTGGATAGTAAGTTTTATTTTTTAATTAGAGGAAATTGTTATGGCAAAAGTTGGCGATAAATATACATTACTAGGCACTGATAATGTATTTGAAATAACTGGTGATGGCTGTGATAACTGGGTGATTAAGATTATTGCCTCTCAATCAGTTGAAGTTGGTGTATTAATGAACAAGGATGATTTAAATGAATCAGTAAATTATCAGGGTAAATTTGAGTTGCAATAGCGCATATCTTAAATAATGAATAATTAAACCAATAACTGTATCCAAAAACTAGTTAGATGCAGTTATTAACTTACAGCGCACCCTAATTAAAATCAATATGCTTAAATTAAAAGCAATCAATACTCATGGCATAACTCATTGGATAGCTAATGATACGCCCAAAGAGATTCAAGCAATAGGTAGTTTTTGGGTGTCTGCAATTGACGAATTTACGTCTAACTCAATTAATGATAGCTGTGGAATATCAGGTGATATGGTTGAAGGTGCTTCAATCCATGGTCGTAGCTGTTTTTTAGGTATGGATGAATACAAGAACTACTATTTTGCTAAAGGTTGTGGCTGGAATCATGCCTTCGGTTGGAAACCTAGCTTTGGTAGTTTAGGGATATTGCCTTTATGGGCTGGTATAAGAGAAAGAGACATCTCATTGGCATTACGCGAAACGCCTATTAATGTTGTTACTCCGATTGCGATTGAGTTGCATAAGAAAATACCACAATTTGGATCAAATGCTAATAACTGCGAATATATAGATGCCGATTCTATTCCTGATTTAGATGGAAGTCCTGCTAATCCCTGTGTTTATATTTATTCCAGTAAGTCACGGTGGCGCTTAGCCGATTTGTTTTATTTTAGTGAACAAGAGCGTCATGAAATTCTTTTTAAAGACATTACGCCCATAGATTGGTTTGTGAAGATAATTCGATCGTTGTCAGTATCAACCGGTACTTTACATAAGCTAGGTGGCTATGATTATTCTTTAAGTACACATAATGTGTTTATTGATGGCACCCGTTTAGATTTTGAATATTTGGTGTTAAATACGCATCCGCACCCTAATAAAGTATTAAACCAAGATACTGATACTTGGCGACAAAAAGAGCTTTATGGCTTAAAAACGTTGGCTTGGGAATTAGCCGAATTGCTTAGAATAAACATAACAGTTAGAGAAATTGATTTGATTTTAAAATCAGAATATGAATCAAATTGCAGCTTCTTTTATCCTTTTTAATTTAAAAATTTTTAATAGAAATGAAAAAACAATCTGTTGCATAAGAAATTAGAAGATATTTGGATATTTTTGATAAATTTTCTAAAAAATTATTCAATAAAGATAATGGTAGTAATGATAAAAAAGGTGACAATAAAAATAATGGAAATCACCAAAAATGACTATGGTTTGGTGATTTTATTACCTAATATTTTAGGTGATTCCATGATGAGAGTTCATGCGCTGAAGTGTTATCCTGAGTTTTTTATAGGGGCTAAGGTATTAATTGTCACGGAGTCGGTCTATAAAAATCTCTTTATGATCATTTTTAATGATCATGCCGTTAAATCTTACTCTGAAATATCAGGGTTAGTATCTGTTGGAAAGATTATAGATTTTAGGGGCGATGAAGTATCTAAATCAATAAAAAGTTATTTTTATGGTGCTGATCAATACGCCTTTGACTTTGGCGAGGAACTATCAATAGCAGTAGTCAAAAATACTGAGCAATACTCAATTCAGTTTTCTTATATTAATGCAAGTTATGATCAAGAAGATGCACGACATCAGCACGCTTGGTTTATGGATGCTATTTTGGTTTCTGAAGCCTTGGGAATGCCTTTAAAATACCCAGGTCAAGATGTAAAGCATTATAGATCAAGTAATAACACCTTCCCCGCCATTAAAACGATCGCATGTTTTCCCTGTGGCTCAAATAGCTTAAAACATTATCCCGTAGAAAATTGGTTACTCATTATCCAAGCCTTAATCAATGCAGGCTTTAATGTGACCGTATTTTTAGGTGATACCGAAAAAGAACATCAGGCGGCGTTTTCAGTATTTGCCCCTACTTTTTTAAATACGCCGTTGGAAAATATTGTTAGGCATTATTTTAATGATGAAACTTTAGTTGTAGCCAATGACTGTGGCCCGTTACATGTTGCGGCCTTATTTGGCGTTAAGCTAGTCGGTATCTTTGGACCAACCAATGAGAAAGTTTGGTTCCCCTATCAATACGGTCAAGCAGTCAGGGGTCTTAATAGTGAGTGGCCAACGACAGACGAAGTGTTAAACGTGATCAATCACTGTAATGCGATGTGATTATCATGAATTTAAATTTGTCTGAGGGGAAGCACCAATTACTCATTTCGGTTAAAAATCAATTAAACGCTTTTAAAATTAATATAGCGTTGGTATTAATCTGCCTGCTGTTAGCTAAAGCATCAACCTTCGGCATTCCGTTTTTATTGAAGCGAATCATTGATGATTTATCGCTACAAATTAGCCCTTCTGAAAATCTTACGTTTGTATTGCCACTTAGTTTAATCCTTGCCTATGGTGTTTTGAATATCACGCACATTCTTTTTAAGGATGTAAAAGATTATTTGTCTACTAAAGTCACTCAAAAAATTATTAGTAACATTGGTCAAACCATTTTTTTACACCTTAACTCCTTGTCGTTGCGCTTTCATGTCTCAAAGAAAACAGGTGAGTTAATCAAAGATATTGATCGAGGTGTTAGAGGCATACAGTCATTAACGGCATTGTTGTTAGATAGTTTTATTCCTACGCTCGTTGAATTTGGTTTTGTTATTGTGTATTTCGCGTGGGCTTATAACATTTGGTTCTCGGTGATTTTATGGGGCACGTTAATTGTTTATATAGTCTATACAACGATAGCCACAAATCGCTGGGCAGATGCTAGGCGTTATATCAATATGGCTGATTCAGAGGCTAATCAGAAGTTGCTTGAAACCCTGCTCAACTATGAGACGGTTAAGTATTTTGGACGTGAACAGTTAGAGTTTTCTCAGTATAAAAAACACTTGGAAGCCTTTTGTGATCAATCAATTAACTCACAAAAAGCATCGTCTATTATTAGTATTGGTCAGCAAATTATTGTTTCAGTCGGGCTTACGCTGGTGATTTGGCGAACATCGTTGGGCATTGTTAATCACACTATGTCTATTGGCGATATGGTACTGATTAATTCCTTGATGATTCAGGTTTATATCCCTCTTTCTTATTTTGGTAATTTCTATAAGCAAATTAAGCAAGGTGTCATTGATATAGAGCAATTGTTCTTATTACTGGCTGAAAAAAATGAGGAGCCCGCTACAGACACACTGCCAGCTATTGAATTGGCTCTTACCAATACTGCCCCAGAGATAAAATTTGAATCCGTCAGCTTTGCTTATAGCGCTGATAAAAATACCCTAAATCAGATTAGCTTTATTGTTAAACCAGGCACAAGAACGGCGATAGTTGGAAGTACCGGTTCGGGTAAAAGCACTATTACGAAATTACTATTGCGGTTTTATGAGCCCAATGCGGGGTGCATTAAGATCAATGATCAAGATATCAGCACCGTTAGCTTAGCAAGTCTTAGAAAGTGTATCGGCATTATCCCACAGGATATTTCCCTATTTAACGGTACGATTTTATACAACATTGCTTATGGTGATCCTGATGCCACTTTTGAATCTGTGCAAAATGCCGCAAAAGCCGCGCAACTGCATGAGTTTATTTTAAGCCTGCCTCTGCAATATGAAACAGTGGTTGGTGAGCGAGGTTTAATGCTATCGGGTGGTGAAAGACAGCGTTTAGCAATTGCTAGAGCAGTAATCAAGAACCCCGCTATTTTTATTTTTGATGAAGCCACGTCTGCTTTGGATACCCATACCGAAAGCGCCTTGCAAGCGGAAATGGTCGAGTTATTTAAAAATAGAACCTCTATTGTGATAGCGCATCGCTTATCTACTATTGCCAATGCCGATCAGATTGTGGTGCTAAGTCAGGGTGAAATCATTGAGGTAGGAACGCATGAGTCATTAATGCAAAAACACGGTGCATACTACGGCATGTGGAATGCAGGTGTTTAATTTTGTAGCTGTACGCTCGAATAGAAGGGCAAATTACTTATTTAAGGTGGGTCTATATGAAAGTGTTTATTCTAGTTATTGCTTTATGGGCAACAAGTCTAAAAGCAGAATCATTACAAGAACAATTGCAAGGCTTAAATGCAATCGGCGATTTAATGAATTTAATGTACCAATTTCAATTGGAGTATGTTTCCCAAAATTATGTTAAATCCTGCCAAACAGGGCGAAAAATATTAAAGATAGGCGCACGCTATGGGTCTGATTCTGCTTCAGCTGATTTTAAAGATATAAAAAGTCAAATAGATTACTCATGTAAAGCAGCACAAAAAATTGCAGCTAAGAATATGGTGAATTGTGCCAAATATAAGGTAATTAAATTCACTTGTGCCGGCGTAGCAAACTTTGAAGACTGCATGACGATTAGGTTTGGGGATAACTATGCTGAGTATGAGTCGATTTGTCTTTAGTTTGGATTAGTTAAAATTATTGTTCGTTGCTATAAATCATATAAATTTTAAGGGGTAGTTTAAATGGCTAGAATGTTTTTGTTTTTAATTATATTTTTTTCTTTATTTATAACTTCGGCTTATGCAAAGGTTGTTGATTATGAAAATGAATGGGCGGGGGTTGCAACTGTAATTGCTGTTAATGGAAATATTGTATCTTTATCTATAAAAAGAGAGTCTGGCACAAGTACAACGATTATTGATTGTAAACGTGGGCTTACAATGGATAGCCGTTTTTCAGCTGATTTTGAGGAGCCAGATAGACAAAGTCCGGGACTGGCTTATATTGATGATTTTTGTTAAAAGTTTATCAATCATCCTGTAAGGAAGAGAATAAAAAAGTCCAAACCAATTAGTGTGTTAAGGTGGTTACGCCATATCACTCTTAATTGATGTTTTAATCATGAAAACGGATACCCTGTTCTACCGCTTATTTCTGCGACAGCCGAAACTAGCGCTGGAGTTATTAGGGCTAGATTATCCTAATGATAGTTATCAATTTAGTTCAGAAGAAATAAAACAAACAGCGTTTAGAATCGACGGTTTATTTATACCTGTTACCGATAATCCAAATCAGCCACTCATCTTTGTTGAAGTATTAA
>CANGLL010000088.1 GCA_947454605.1 Methylococcaceae bacterium
CAGCATAGGTAAACTGGGTGTATTAATTTGCTGGGATCAATGGTATCCAGAAGCGGCTAGATTAATGGCCTTAGCCGGTGCAGAAATTTTAATTTATCCGACTGCCATAGGCTGGGATGCGGAAGACACGTCTGAAGAACAACAACGCCAACTAAACGCATGGATTACTATCCAACGCGCTCATGCGGTGGCTAATGGTATTCCCGTTATCTCTTGTAATCGTATTGGTTTTGAAAAAGCGCCAGATTCAGGCGCCGGCATTCAGTTTTGGGGCAATAGTTTTATTGCTGGTCCGCAAGGCGATTTTATCGAACAAGCCGATGCAACAGAAAACAAATTATTAGTTGCGACGCTGGATAGTGCCAGATCAGAACGCGTTAGAAGGATATGGCCATTTTTACGTGACCGAAGAATTGACGCTTTTGGCGACTTAACTAAACGTTTTATTGATTAAAAAATTTTAGGTATAAAAAAAGCCTCATCATTGATGAGGCTTTTTTGTGTCGCTTAAACTAAATGAACAGCACTTTTATTCGTAAATGACTTGAAAAGGAATTTGAGTAATCAAATGACCTTTTTCATCCACGACACGCACTACCCAATGATTTTTAATATTATCGTTTAAATACTGGCGACTCGTAATACGCCAGTTATCACCTGAGATATTCACTTTCTTACGGGTAATCAACTCGCCTTCTAGCAACCATTCGTGATAAACCGTTTTACCTTTCAGATTATTCAATTCAGAAAAATAGAAGACTGAAACAGGTTTAGTTTTACTTACATGTAAAGGTGACGTAACAGGTGCTTGAGGCTCACTGTCTTTAATATTAAAAGTCAGCATTGACCTTAATACTATTTTAGAGGTATCGCCCACTTTAGTTACTGACTCTGAAACCTTTGAAACCGGCTTTTCACTTCCCTTTACAACCTTAGGCTCAATAGTTGCTGATTTTTCGATAACGATTGGCTGTTCAATTGTTATCGTCTGTTCAGTAGATTCATCATCACCCGAAAACACGAATAACAATAAAAGTAAGACAACTAATACCCCCCCCGCAGCGATACCTATCTTCTTAAAATCCCATTGATCAACAAGCTTAGGATGAGCGACACTCCCTTTCGTGCCCGTAGTAGGATATTTAACTTTAATAACAATGTTTTTTCTATCTTCCATAGTATGACCTAGTCAAATGTCGAAATTAAAAGAGGGGTAATTTTGAACTGCTATTAGCTATACAATTAGCTTAAAGCGGTGGCAATCCTTTGCCACATTAATGCCTTGATATTCTAGCTTAGAACAGCCAGTGAACAAACCTTAAAACATTATACTTTGTGATAAATATCAGCGCCTTCGTTTACAAATTGCTGAGATTTTTCATCCATACCCTTTAACAAAGCTTCTTGCTCATCTTTAATACCTTTTTCTGCCGCATATTCGCGAACATCTTGGCTGATTTTCATTGAGCAGAAATGAGGCCCACACATAGAACAAAAATGCGCTACTTTTGCAGATTCTTTAGGCAATGTTTCATCATGGAATTCACGCGCTTTCTCTGGATCTAAACCAATATTAAATTGGTCTTCCCAACGGAATTCAAATCGCGCTTTAGACATGGCATTATCCCGCGCTTGCGCTCCAGGATGACCTTTAGCTAAATCTGCAGCATGTGCCGCAATTTTATAAGTCACGATACCTTCACGTACATCTTGTTTATTAGGTAAACCCAAATGTTCTTTTTGCGTTACATAGCAAAGCATTGCACAGCCGTACCAACCAATATTAGCCGCACCAATAGCCGAAGTAATGTGATCATAACCCGGTGCTATATCAGTAGTCAGTGGCCCTAAAGTATAGAAAGGCGCTTCACCGCACTCTTCCAACTGCTTATCCATATTCACTTTAATCATGTGTAAAGGCACGTGACCAGGACCTTCGATCATCGTTTGAAC
The DNA here is from genome assembly GCA_947454605.1 of Methylococcaceae bacterium. Taxonomy (GTDB): domain Bacteria; phylum Pseudomonadota; class Gammaproteobacteria; order Methylococcales; family Methylomonadaceae; genus Methylobacter_C. The sequence continues at coordinate 1,954 of CANGLL010000088.1, forward strand.
ATCATGTTTCCAAGCGATTTTAGTTAACTCACCTAAAGTTTCTAACTCGCCAAATTGTGCAGCATCATTCGCGTCATAAATAGAACCAGGACGCAAACCATCACCTAATGAGAAAGACACATCATAAGCTTTCATGATTTCGCAGATTTCTTCAAAATGCGTGTATAAGAAACTTTCTGTGTGATGCGCTAGGCACCATTTCGCCATGATAGAGCCACCGCGAGACACAATGCCAGTCATGCGCTTTGCAGTTAAAGGCACGTGATGTAAACGCACACCCGCATGAATCGTAAAGTAATCCACACCCTGCTCTGCTTGCTCTATCAAGGTATCACGGAAAATTTCCCAGGTTAAATCTTCCGCTTTGCCGTTAACTTTTTCTAGGGCTTGATAAATGGGCACGGTACCAATTGGCACTGGCGAGTTACGCAAAATCCATTCACGCGTTTCATGAATATTTTTACCAGTCGATAAATCCATAATGGTATCGCCGCCCCAACGAATACCCCACAGCATCTTTTCAACTTCTTCTTCTATAGAAGAAGTGACCGCAGAATTACCTAAGTTACCATTAATTTTAACCAAGAAATTACGCCCGATAATCATCGGCTCTAGTTCTGGATGGTTAATATTACAAGGAATAATAGCACGACCGCGCGCCACTTCATCACGCACAAATTCGGGAGTAATAACTGCAGGAATAGAAGCGCCTAAAGAATCACCAGGATGCTGGTCTTTCCAGAGTTCACGCATTTCTTCCATTTTTTGATTTTCACGGATAGCAATATATTCCATCTCAGGCGTAATAATGCCTTGTCTAGCATAGTGCATTTGTGAAACATTCTTACCCGCTTTAGCACGACGTGGTTTACGGATATGTTCAAAGCGTAAATCGGCAGTTTTAGGATCTTCTAAACGCTGTTGACCGTAGTCTGAGCTAGGGCCTGATAACTCTTCGGTATCATTTCTTTCATTGATCCAAGCAGACCGAATCGGACTTAAACCTTTCTTTAAATCAATTTCAACATTAGGATCAGTATAAACACCTGAGGTATCGTAAACATAAAGTGGACCGTTCTTCTCTACCGCACCAAAATGCACAGGCGTATCTGATAAATTAATTTTACGCATAGGCACTTGAATGTCGGGGCGACTGCCTTGCACATAAATTTTTTCTGAAGCGGGATAGGAATCAATCTTTACGTCGTTTGCTGCTTTGACGTCTTTTACAACAGCGCTCATGTTATCTCCAAAAACAATAAAACAAGACGCAGGGAAGTTTTAGGGCTTTCCTACGCCGGTATTAACCAGGGTCAGGTTCAAAGGGTTTCTCTCAGCCTTATTCCTACAATTAACAAGGAAATAAAGCACCCCTAGCCTTTACGGATGTTGTGCTAAGTTAAAGGATAATGGTCTAGATTGCAAGTTTTGAGCTGAGTATTACGCAGCAATAGTGCATTAATTCTTTAATATTTTTTATTCAACGGGTATTGTCTATTTCACATTAAAGTTAAAATACCCAACTTTTTTAATATATAAAATGGTTGCATATGAAAATCTCCGTTGTTGTTCCAGTTCACAATGAGGCAGAAAATATTGTCCCGCTCATTACTGAGATTGTTCAAGCGATGAAAGGCGCCACTGCTTATGAAGTCATCTATGTTAACGATGGCAGTAAAGACGAAACCGCCAAGGTATTAAACCAAGCTTTACTGGACTTTCCGACCTTAAGAGTCATTAATCACGATCAGAGTTGTGGCCAAAGCACTGCCGTACATACTGGTATAAAACACGCTATTTACCCTTGGATAGCGACCTTAGATGGGGATGGCCAGAATGATCCTGCAGACATCCCGCATCTGTATGATGTACTACTTAAAGAACGAAAACACCGCCCTAAACTGGCGATGGTAGCGGGCTGGCGTAACAAACGCCATGATACTGGCTGGCGCATTTTCTCCTCTAAATTTGCTAATGGTATTCGTGCTAATTTATTGGGGGATGAAACTCCAGACACCGGTTGCGGCTTAAAAGTATTTTCAAGAGAAAGTTTCCTTGAGTTACCATACTTTAACCATATGCACCGTTTTTTACCTGCGTTAATCTTAAGAGCCGGTGGCGAAGTGATTTCTGAACCCGTTAATCACAGATCAAGAACAAATGGAGTTTCTAACTATGGCACTTTAGATAGACTCTGGGCGAGTATTACGGATATTGCGGGAGTTATCTGGTTACAGAAACGTGCAAAACGGCCCGTTGTTGAAGAAATAAAACGGAAGTAAACAAAGAAAATGATCAGGGTAAAGTAGAACTTCACCCTGATCATTTTTAACTAAAACTGAACTAGAATTTACTGACCAAGTCTTTAAGATACGCTTTAAAATTATCTTTTAATTCCGTATTTAATAAGGCTAATTCCACGTTAGCCACTAAAAAGCCTAATTTAGCACCGCAATCATAACGTTTACCTTCAAATTCATAGGCTAAAACATCTTCATCTTTCATTAAATCAGCGATTGCATCCGTTAACTGAATTTCACCACCTGCACCACGACCCGTGTTTTTAATTTTATCAAAGATAGCCGGGGTTAAAATATAACGCCCTACTACGGCTAAGTTTGAAGGTGCAACTTCTGGTTTTGGCTTTTCTACAATCACATCAATTTTTGCGTATTTTTCAGACGTTTCAGGTGTTTTAACAATACCATAACTGCCTGTGTCAGCAGGGTTAACACGCTCTACACCTAATATTGAAGTTTGTTTTTCTGCAAACAACTCTACCATTTGCGACATACAACCACGCGTACCGTCTTCAACCATATCATCTGGAAGAATCACTGCAAAAGGCTCATCACCAATAACCGGTCTGGCGCAATTAACTGCATGACCCAAACCCAGCGCTTCTGCTTGTCTGATAAATACAAAAGACACATTAGGGGGCACGATACCTTTAAGAATAGCTAGTAATTCTGTTTTATTTTTTGCTTCTAATTCACTTTCCAACTCATGAGCTTTATCAAAGTGATCGATAATCACGTTTTTGCTACGTGAAGTAATAAAGATCATGGTATCAATACCAGCAGCCACGGCTTCTTCTACAGCGTATTGAATTAAAGGTTTATCAACTACAGGCAACATTTCCTTAGCAATCGCTTTAGTAGCAGGTAAAAACCGAGTGCCTAAGCCCGCTACTGGAAAAACCGCTTTTGTAACTTTTTGACTCATCGTATTTCCTTGTGTAAATAATTATTTTGATTAGACTCAAACGCGTCCGTATTGATCATTAAGGCGAATAATATCATCTTCACCCAAATAACTGCCAGATTGCACCTCTACAATTTCTAATGGAATAACACCAGGGTTTTCTAAACAGTGCACGACACCTAAAGGGATATAGGTCGATTCATTCTCAGAAATTAAAATCTGCTCATCGCCTTTGGTAATTAATGCTGTCCCTTTAACCACGACCCAATGCTCAGCACGATGATGATGTTTTTGTAACGATAGCTTTGCTCCGGGCTTAACTACAATACGTTTAGTTTGATGACGCTCACCCGTATCCACTAAATCATAATGTCCCCAAGGTCGGTAAGCCTTACGATGAATATCAGCCTCAACTCGACCTTGCGCTTTTAATTGATCAACAATTTCTTTTACGTCTTGGACTCTAACCTTAGCTGCGACCATGATAGCATCATCTGTTTCTACCACAATCACATCGCTGAGACCGACAACTGTCACCAATTTACTGTGCGCATGAATAAAAGAATTACGGGTATCAACAGTAAACACATCGCCCATAATGGCATTACCGGATGCATCTTTCTCTGTTACATCCCATAAAGCCGACCAAGAACCGACATCATTCCATGCGGCATCCATAGGAATAACGACCGCTTTATCTGTTTTCTCCATGACTGCATAATCAATAGAGTCAGAGGGGCATGAGGCAAATATTTCTTTATCTAGACGCACAAAATCCATGTCAATTTGTGCAGACTTAAGCGCTTGCTGGCAAGTATCCAACATGGCAGGATTGAATTTTTGCAATTCACTTAAAAAGCAACTGGCTTTAAAGGCAAACATACCACTATTCCAATAATAGTCGCCTGTTCTTAAATAAGACTCAGCTGTTTCCAAATTGGGTTTTTCCACAAATGAAGCTACTTTATAGGCAGGACCCGCATTCTCAGTAGAACGCTTAATATAACCATAGCCCGTTTCAGGCTCAGTTGGCACAATGCCAAATGTCACTAAAAACCCTTGTTCTGCTAAATCTTTTGCTTGGCTAACTGCGTGTTGAAAAGCAGCGACATCTTCAATTACATGATCAGCAGGTAATATCAGTAACACATCATCTTCTGATGCTGCCGTTAAAGCGGCTAAAGCCACTGCAGGGGCTGTATTTCTGCCTAAAGGCTCCAAAATAATAGCATTAGGCGTAATATCAATTTCTCTCAATTGCTCCGCCATCATAAAGCGATGATCTTCATTACAAACCGCAATCGGCGCTTTTAAGCCTGCAATACCTGACAGTCTTAATAAGGTTTCTTGAATCATGGTGTGATTTGAAACGAGTGGTAAAAATTGCTTGGGATAATGTCTACGAGAAAGTGGCCACAAACGTGTTCCTGAGCCACCCGATAAAATAACGGGGATCATAAGTTTTCCTTAAAGGGATTTATGCAATTTAAATTTTGCATATATTATCATTTTAAACAGTGCAATTATTATCATTTATACATGACATAAACGCTCCCCACCCCCACTAAGAGCGCTAAACAACAAAACAGCATAAGGAGAATTTCTGTATTGCATGTAAAATGCGCCTAACAAAAATAACAAAGTGCGCTTTCTCCCCTATGACTACTCATGCTAGTGTAAATTTACGTTTATTCTCTAACTCTTTTAAACGTTTCATACCTAATTCCCAAGCTGTTTCTTTAGCGATGTTTTTAATGATCAGTTTCGTACTGATTTATTCGTTATCTAACATCTTGATGCCCGCTTTTGCTTCTATTGTTATTGCCTATTTATTGGAAGGTTTAGTTGCAAAGTCTGAACACTTTGGCATGCCTCGCCTACCGGCTGTTTATCTAGTATTTGCCGCATTTTTAACGTGTTTAGGATTTTTATTATTCTATTTGATGCCGATAGTTTCCCAACAAGCCATCGAATTTATTCAACATATCCCTGAAATATTAAATCGTGCGCAAAGAGGCATACTGCGTTTACCCGAGATGTACCCTAAATTAATTTCTGAGTACAAAATTCAACAAATAATGTTGGCTATACAGCAAGAGTTATTAACCTACGGTCAAAATGTATTATCCCTGTCTGCAGCCTCTGTCGTGGGAATCGTCAGCGCATTGGTGTATTTATTTCTTGTACCTATGATGGTGTTTTTCTTTTTAAAGGATAAAACCTTACTGGTAAATTGGTTCCTACAATTTATGCCTAAAGAGAAAAATTTAACGGTGCGTGTCTGGGAAGAAGTAGATGTCCAAATGGGTAATTACGTACGCGGAAAATTTTCTGAAGTGTTTATTTTATGGGCCGTAAGCTACATCACCTTCGCAGCCTTAGATTTAAACTACGCCATGCTTTTAGCCGTATTAATGGGCCTGCAGGTTATTATCCCCTACATAGGAGCCACTTTAGTGACGTTCCCCGTTATTAGTGTTGCTTACTTTCAGTGGGGCTTAACAGGCGACGAGTTCATGTATATTGTTATTGCCTACACCATCATTCAAGCACTAGACGGCGTTATATTAGTCCCCGTACTTTTTTCTGAAGTTGTTAATCTCCACGCAGTAGCCATTATTATTGCTATTTTATTCTTTGGTGGATTATGGGGGTTTTGGGGGGTGTTTTTTGCTATTCCTTTAGCGACCGTCGTTAAAGCGGTGTTAACGGCTTGGCCAAGAATAGGTGATGATCATCAATGCACCTAAATGCATTTAAGATAGTGG
>CANGLL010000089.1 GCA_947454605.1 Methylococcaceae bacterium
AGCGCTGGAGTTATTAGGGCTAGATTATCCTAATGATAGTTATCAATTTAGTTCAGAAGAAATAAAACAAACAGCGTTTAGAATCGACGGTTTATTTATACCTGTTACCGATAATCCAAATCAGCCACTCATCTTTGTTGAAGTATTAATACAATCGCTTAGTTTATTTAATGAGGATGTTGACTTATTTTTTATAAGCAAGACATGCCTAGCAGTTTGGCCGCTTTGTTCAAGCGTGTATCAAAGCAAGCAAAAAATATGGGTAACTGTGAAATACGGCCAGTATCAAAAGCTGAAGCAAGCTGAACGCTATCATAGCCACGTAAGGCAAACAGGTCAGCATATTCACCTGCACGTTCTACTAAAGATTGGTTAATGTCCAATACTAAAAAGTGTGGCCAATCTTTTGCAAGAGCCATCTTGGCCTGATCGATGATAGTGTTGTCTGCTGGGACTTCGCGAGCGCGTCTTGATAATGCCGCATGCGCTTCTGCCCAAGCAATTCGAGATACGGCGACTGCTTCAGTTTCCTGTACTAGCTGTTTTAAAGTTTCACTCCCTTCTTCTACAATGTACAGTTTAATTAATGCTGAGGTGTCGCAAAACAAAATCATCCTCGATCTTCCAATATCAATGTAGAAATAGTCTTGCCAGAATCTTGTAATTTAAAGCTGGCGCCTACTGGTTTTCCTCCTTGCCAACTTGCAATGCCTGATGAAATTAAGCGTGAGGCACCGGTATTGTCGATTGATTGCACACCAATAATTTTTGCTACCACTTTGCGATGTGATGTTAGCTCAATTTGTTGTCCGGATTGTGCTTTAGAGATATAGTTGGATAAATGAGACTTGAATTCACGCATTGAAACCTGCATTTTAGACCTCTTTTTGATTAAAATAAGTTAATTGTGGTCTTTTTATGCGTTTAAAGCAAGGTTAATGTGGTCGGTTAGCAATTTGACTAGACATTCTGCACCAATATCCAGGGTTTAACGACCACCGCCCAGACATCGGCATCGGCTTCTAACCAAGCGAGTGCTTGTGCATCAGAGACTAAACCCACTTGTTGGTTTTGCATCCATGCGGCGACTTGGTCTTTATTATCGATAGAAAACTGATGCGCCACTTCTACCAAATCAAGTTCGGCAGTTACAAATACGGCGGAACCACTGGCAAAAAAGCGTTGTAATTCTTGCCACGCAATTTTAGATGTCTCAAGATTTACTTTGTCTTTAGTAAGCGTGTCGATGTTTGGATCGATCATAATGATTTTAATATTTAATGTTGTCGTTATGCAGAGTGCTGGTATTCTATAATAATAACGATAATTACAATTTAGTCAGGAGTAAAATTTAATGTCTTTGCTTGCACCGTTTACCAAGAAATCAAAACTCAATAATAGTATTAAGCATACAAATCAGGCGCGTAAAAGTGAGGGCACTACGGCTGATGGCTTATTTAATAAGGCCTATGAAGGCTATGCAGACGTTTTATTAGATGATCCTATTCGTGCTGAAGCTTTATATAATTGGGGCTTTGCTTTGTTTCATCAGGCAAAAACAAAAACAGGTGATGAAGCGGCAAAGTTGTTTCAAGATGCGATTGATAAATTTGCTTTCTGTTTACTAATTAATCCAAATTATTTGGCGGCTGCAATTGATAGCGGTGTGGCTTATATGGACTTTGCTAGACTTAAAAAAGCCATGCCACACGATAAGTTGTATGAGGCCGCTAAAGGCCAATTTGAGAGAGCTAATGCTATCCAAGCGGGAACTGCTTCTTATAACTTGGCTTGTATTTATGGTTTACGGGGTAATAAAGACGCGTGTTTGGAAGCATTAGAAGTAGCTAGAACTAAGGTTACGTTGCCAGATCAAGGAGATATTTTAGCTGATTTGGATATGGCCAATGTGATTGGTCAAGATTGGTTCTTGGCATTTTTAGAAGAGTTAAATAAACAACCTGAGCCAGAGCCAGAAGAAGTGGCGGCGGCGGCTGCTGCAAATCCAAGAGGATCAAAGTGGCGTGTCGTAGAAAGAAATTTTGATGAAGATCGTACAGAGGTTGAAGAAGAATCAGTGGCAGAAGTAGAAGCGGTTACTGAAGCAGAACCGATTGCAGAGTCAGCAGCAGTTGAAACAGAAGAGACTGCTGAATCATCTGCCGAAAAAGAAGTAGAAAAATAAAGGGTAGTTATCCTAGTTTAGGATAACAAGCCGCTAATAGGGTTTGCACTTTTGCAAGCCCTAGTGCTTGCATCAACTCGATATTACGTTGCGGTATATGTTCAGGATTTGGATAGCTAGCTACGGCATTTTCGATGCTAGTTTCACGTAGTAAATGCAGCGTAGGATAAGGTGAACGATTAGTATAGTTTGCAGGGTCATCTTGTGCTGCGCCTTCAAAACAATAATCGGGATGAAAGCTGGCTAGCTGGTAGATGCCTTCGTAATCTTGATCTATTAATACGGCTTCTGCCAACTCAATAAAGTCTAAATAGTCGTCAAAGTCAGCAAAAGCTTTTGCATAAATCAGTAAACTAGTTTCTATACTGTCATCGGTGTTTAAACGATCACATTCTGTTAATAAGTCCACTAAACAACGTTCAATATCGGTTTCTCGATTAACGCTAAAATATATACGGCCTCGATCGAGTTCGCGTTTTGCAAAAGGACACAAGCTGTAGACAATAATGATGGTTTTTAACCAAGTTTGGGTGGCAGAGATTAAAGGTTGATCGGTATCAGGCATGTATTAAGGGATTTGTTAGTGAGGCAAGAGAGCTTGCCATTATAATAGGGCATTTTAAGTTATTCACCTTTGTATAGATAAACAAATGCCCATTTTATTATTTCCCATGCGTGGCGTGCCAGAAGATGAAGCCGATGAAGTGCGCGCTTTATTAGACGAGCATCATATTGATTATTATGAAACTTATGCCGGTAATTGGGGTGTGTCTACCCCGGGTTTATGGTTAAGAGATGATTCTGCGTATATTGAAGCGAAAGCTTTATTAAATATTTATCAGGCACAGCGATATCAAAATGCTCATGCTCAATATCAGGAATTAAGGCAACTAGGTCAACACGCTACTTTTTGGCGTGGTTTTAAAGAAAGGCCTGGGGTCTATTTGAGTTATTTTTTTGTGATGGGTTTGGTGATTTATGCGTCTATTAAATTACTGTTTGAAATAGGCTTGTAGCAGAGGGTTAGTGGCGACAGAAAGCCTATTTAAGGTTAGAATATTGGCACAAATAGTGGGCATTTGGGCGGCTACAAATGTCAGATGAGTGATTGATGATAATAAAAGGGCAACTGAATGACTGAGATAACTGAAGTACCGAGTCCTTTTTGCGGTATTGGCACGGATGATTTAACCATTAAGGTCGATGGTGTATTGCTGAAAGTAATTGAAAATGGATGTGCGGTGAATACCCCTGCTTTTGAACAACCGATTACCGATACTCATGCCCGGGTATCCGGCCAAGAAGTGAGTCTAGAAGTCGCTGTGGCTAAAGCGGCTGAATTATTAAAAGATACTAAGTTACCGCTCATTGGTGGTTGCGCGACCGATGTTAATGGTATGCGTGGCTTGTTGGCTTTGGCCGATAAAGCCGGTGCGGTGATCGATAATATGAATTTTACCGGTGCCCGTAATAACTTTTTAGCCTTGCAAGATTCTGGTTGGATGAATACCACCTTAGCGGAAGTTAAAAATCGTTGTGATTTGTTATTAGTCGTTGGTACTGATGTAGAGGCTTTTGCCCCCCGTTTCTTTGAGCGTTATTTATGGAACAAAGAATCTATGTTCCTTGATGATACGTCCTCGCGTGAGGTGATTTATTTAGGCAGAGCACCTTCAGGAACTGCGTCTACTTCACCTACCGGTAAAGCCGCGCAAGTGTTACCTTGTGCTATAGAGGATTTACCAGAAGTGATCGCTGTTTTAAGAGCCTTGGTAAAAAAACAACCGATCCGCGTGACGTCAGTGGCCGGTATTGCCGTAGCAGATTTACAAGCCATTGCGGATAAATTATTAGCGGCTACTTATGGGGTAGTAACTTGGGGTGCGGGTGCTCTAGCGTTTAGACAAGCGGAGTTAACGGTGCAAACTTTGTCAGAAATGATTAAAGATATAAATAATCAAAATACCCGATGTTCTGGTTTACCCTTAGCCGGTAAAGAAGGCGATCAAACAGCGAATCAGGTGTGTGGTTGGACAACAGGTTATCCGGCACGTACTCGATTCTCAAGTGGTTATCCAGAGTACGATCCCTTCCTAAATGAAACTAAAGTTTTGTTAGAAAATGGCGAAGTGGATGCTTTAGTTTGGGTGCAAGCGTTTAATGTGAATGCGGTGCCTCCTGAAACATCTTTACCTACGATTGTGGTGGGGCGTTCTGGCATGACGTTTACTAAAGAACCCGATGTTTTTATTCCTGTGGGTACTCCGGGGATTGATCATGCGGGTCATGCGTATCGTATGGATAACGTGGTTGCGATTCGATTAAAAAAGCTCAGAGATTCTGGATTACCCAGTACGGCAGAAGTACTTAATGCCATTGAACACGCTTTGTAGGAAAGATAATGTTGATAAAATTAACGGGTGGAATTGTCTATGATCCTGCATCTGGGATTGATGGCCAGCAGCAAGATATTTATATAAGAGACGGTCGTATTATCGCAAAGCCAGCGGATGCGGTAGTTGATAAAGAATATGATTTAAAAGGTAAAGTGGTCATGTCGGGTGCTATCGATATGCACACGCATATTGGTGGCGGTAAAGGAAATATTGCTAGAACCTTATTGCCAGAAGATCATCGTCAAGATCCTGTACATCGTAGTGATATTACGCGTTCGGGTTGTGGACACGCGATGCCAAGTACGTTTGTAACGGGTTATCGTTATGCCGAGATGGGTTATACCGCAGGTTTTGAACCGGCTGTTTTACCTAATAATGCCCGTCAAGCACACATGGAAATGGGGGATATTCCCATTCTAGATAAAGGCGGTTATGTCATGTTGGGCAGTGATGATTATTTACTGCGTATGCTTACCGCTAAAAAAGATCAAAAGGCCATTAATGATTATGTTGCTTGGACTATGACAAGTGCCAAAGCGATTGGGGTTAAGGTGGTTAATCCTGGTGGTATTAATGCGTTTAAATTTAATCAACGAAAATTAGATTTAGATGAGCAAAATAGTCATTACGGTGTAACCCCTCGTGAAATATTACGCGTTTTAGCTACGGCTGTTAAAGAGATTGGCGTTGCACATCCTTTACACGTCCATGGCTGTAATTTAGGTGTGCCGGGTAATGTGCAAACGACTTTAGATACCATTCAGGGTATTGGTGGTTTGCCAATGCATTTAACCCATATTCAGTTCCATAGTTATGGTACAGAAGGGGATTTTAAATTTTCTTCTGGTGCAGCACAAATTGCCGAAGCAATTAATAGAAACAAAAATATCACTATTGATGTGGGCCAGATTTTGTTTGGTCAAACAGTGACTGCGTCTGGCGATAACATGCGTCAACATGCGAATCATAAACATGCGAGCCCTAATAAATGGGTGACGATGGATATTGAGTGTGATGCCGGTTGTGGTGTGGTGCCTTTCAAATATAAAGATCAAAACTTTGTTAATGCTTTGCAGTGGGCCATTGGTTTAGAAACTTTCTTATTGGTTGATGACCCATGGCGTATTTTCTTAACCACTGATCATCCTAATGGCGCGCCATTTACGAGTTATCCGCATTTAATCCGTTTGTTAATGGATAGAAGCTTTAGAAATGATGTGTTGGCAACAATTCATCCAGAAGCACAAAAGATGACTACTTTAGCGTCTATTGAGCGTGAATATACTTTGCAAGAAATTGCGATTATGACGCGTGCGGGTGCTGCTAGATTAATTGGTTTAAAAGATCGTGGTGGATTAAGTGCGGGTAATTGGGCAGATATTACGGTTTATACCGATAATGCGGATCGTCAAAAAATGTTCGAAAAACCAGATTATGTATTTAAAGATGGTCAGTTAGTGGTGGTTGATGGCAAAGTGGTCTCTACTAAGTGGGGCACTACGCATGTCGTTAAACCTCAGTTTGATGCATCGGTAGAAAAAGGTTTAAAAGATTATTTTGATCGTTATCTGACTATGAAATTGGGTAACTTTAGAATTAGCGATGATGAGATCACTGAAGATGGGCGTGGAAGTATTTCCGTACATCCATTGCAAGGAGATGTAGCATGATTATTAACGGTGTCAGCATAGATGCAACCTTCGCTGAAGCGTTCCCTATGAAAGCAACGCGCGCTATTATTACTGCGCAAAATGAAAAATGGGCGATGATTTCTGCCCAAGCTATGACAGGTTTTGCTACTTCTGTGATTGCCTGCGGTTGTGAAGGGGCGATTGAACGCGTATTAGATCCCTCAGAAACACCGGATGGACGTCCGGGTGTGGCGATTATGATCTTTGCTATGGGTGGCAAAGGCTTAGCAAAACAATTAGAAACGAGAGCAGGGCAGTGCGTATTAACATCACCGACTTCTGCATTATTTTCAGGTATTGATGGCGGCATTAGAATTCCTTTAGGAAAGAATCTGCGTTATTTCGGTGATGGCTTTCAAGTCTCTAAACAAATCAGTGGTAAACGTTATTGGCGTATCCCTGTCATGGATGGTGAGTTTTTAGCCGAAGCAACCACTGGTCAAGTCGATGCAATTGGGGGGGGTAACTTTTTAGTGTTAGCGGAATCTCAACCGCAAGCTTTGGCAGCCTGTGAAGCCGCGATTGAAGAAATGCGTAAAATTCCGAATGTGATTATGCCATTTCCTGGTGGTGTAGTGCGCTCAGGCTCTAAAGTGGGTTCTAAGTACAAATCATTGGGAGCCTCTACTAATGATGCATTTTGCCCAACCTTAAAAGGGATGACTAAGACAGATTTATCACCAGAAATTGAATCAGTGATGGAAATTGTTATTGATGGTTTAACCAAAGAAGATATTGATAAAGCCATGAGAGTGGGTATACAAGCGGTTTGTGATTTGGGTGCGGCTAATGGTATTAAACGTATTAGTGCGGGTAATTACGGCGGTAAATTAGGCCCATTCCACTTTCATTTACAGGAGATTATGGCATGAGTGCTTTAACCTTTACATTAAAGTCTAAACCTGCGCAGCGTGTGGATATGTCACCTTTGGTTTGTCAGCATTTATCGGGCTTATCCATAGCTGAAATAAGCGCTCTTACTTTGCAAAGTGGTAAATTAAAGTTGCGTGTGGATGAGTTCTTTACGCTTACTGGATCAGATACTCAAGATATCGTTATTAATAATAGTGCAGATAATCTTGATTTTATAGGCAAAGATTTGGATGGGGGAAGTATTACCGTTAATGGCGATGCCGGTGCTTATTTAGCCTTTGGCTTGAAGTCTGGTGAAATTAAAGTGTCTGGTAATGTCGGCCTTTATGCGGCTTGTGAAATGAAGAAAGGTTATTTAGAAATCGCTGGTAATGCAGGGGACTTTTTAGGTGCTGCGTTGCCAGGTAATAAAATGGGTATGAAAGGCGGCACTATTTTAGTGAAAGGTAATGTCGGTGAGCGAGCAGGGGATCATATGCGTCGCGGTAATATCTTAATTGAAGGTAATGCCGGTGATTATTGTGGCTCAAGGATGACTGCAGGTACTATTGCTGTGATGGGTCAAACAGGCCGCTATTTAGGTTATGCGATGCGTCGTGGTACTTTACTGTTATGGAATCAACCTAAACTATCCGCCAGTTTTAATGATTGTGGCGCACATACTTTAGCGTTTTTACCTATTCTATTTGGATCATTTAAGACCTTAAATTCTCGTTTTGCTGATGCTTCTGAGGCTTTTAATCGTGTACAAAGGTATGCGGG
>CANGLL010000090.1 GCA_947454605.1 Methylococcaceae bacterium
GACTTATTAGCTTTAGATGCTAAGATTAATTTTGATGATAATGCTTTAGCATTACATGCTGATATTTCGGCAATGAAAGACCCTAGTCAAGAAGATGATAAAGAAAATTTTGCCCAACAATTTGACCTTAACTATATTACCCTAAAAGGCAATATTGGTTGTATGGTCAATGGTGCTGGATTGGCAATGGCAACAATGGATTTAGTCAAATTAAAAGGTGGTCAACCTGCTAACTTTCTTGATGTCGGCGGTGGTACTAATGTAGAAAAAGTATGTGAAGCTTTTAAATTAATACTATCAGATAAAAGTGTAAAAGCGGTTTTAGTTAATATTTTTGGTGGCATAGTGCAATGTGATGTTATTGCTGCCGGTATCTTAGCAGCCATAGAACAGATTCATGTTAATGTGCCTGTGGTGGTGAGATTAGAAGGTACCAATGTGGAAGAGGGCAGAGCTTTATTAACCAATACGGGTTTAAGTATTTATCCTGCGGATGATTTAACACACGCCGCAGAACAAGCAGTAGCATTAGCGGAGGCAGTATGAGTATTTTAATTAATAAAGATACTAAAGTTATCTGCCAAGGCTTTACAGGTAAACAAGGTACCTTTCATTCAGAACAAACACTCGCTTATGGCACTCAATTAGTGGGTGGCGTTACACCCGAGCGTGGCGGTTCGGTGCATTTAGGCTTGCCTGTTTTTAATACCGTAGATGACGCTGTTAAAACCACTGGCGCCACTGCCAGTGTTATTTATGTCCCGCCTTTTTATGCGGCAGATGCCATACTTGAAGCAGTTGATGCGGGTATTAAATTAATAGTCTGTATCACCGAAGGTATTCCAGTTTTACAAATGCTTAAAGTTAAAGCCGCTATGGCGGGTACTGATGCCTTATTAATAGGCCCAAATTGCCCGGGTATTATCACGCCGGGTGAATGCAAAATCGGCATTATGCCGGGTAAAATTCATTTGCCGGGTTCTATTGGTATCGTCTCTCGATCCGGAACTTTAACTTATGAGTCTGTGCATCAAACAACTCAACAAGGTTTAGGTCAAAGTACTTGTGTTGGCATCGGTGGTGATCCGATTCACGGGATGAATTTTATAGATGTGCTAAGCCGTTACCAAGCCGATGACGCTACAAAAGGTATTGTTATGGTAGGTGAGATTGGTGGCATCGAAGAAGAAGATGCCGCAGATTATATTAAAGCTCATGTAACTAAACCCGTTGTCTCTTATATTGCCGGTCAAACAGCTCCAGCAGGTAAAAGAATGGGACATGCCGGTGCTATTGTTACGGGTGGTAAAGGCACTGCCAAAGGAAAAATTGCGGCATTAAAAGCAGCGGGTATTGAAGTGTGCACCTCGCCTTCTGATATTGGTGCAGCAATGAAGGCTTGTTTTTAAAAATTTTATATATCTACATGTACACATAAATGTCTACGCCTAACCACTTAGACTGTTTCCTGACTTAAGTTGATAGCCGATGTGTACATGTGAAGAGATTCATCAATATAGATAATAAAGTTTAAGGTATTTAAGCGTTAATCTGGGTCTTTAAATACGCTAATGCTTGCGGTACTAAATTTACTTGTCCCGTCTCAAATTGCTTTGCATCCGTTTCTCTGCGTAACCAAGTAAACTGACGTTTTGCTAATTGTCGTGTAGCAATAATAGCTTTTTCAGTCATCGTCTCTAAATCATCCTCACCTTGAAGATAAGACCAGGCTTGCCGATAACCTACCGCTCTAATAGAGGTCATCTTTTCATTTAAGTCGCCTCGCTCATAAAGCTTTTTAACCTCTTCCATAAAACCTTGTTCAAGCATTAGATGAAAGCGATGGGCGATAATATCATGCAAAACTTTTCGGTCAGCAGGTGCGATAATCAATTTGATAACTTGATACGGTAGAACATCGGCCTCATCTTGTACAAAGTAATCAGATAAGGCTCTGCCGCTAATTTCATAAACTTCCAAAGCCCGTTGCACGCGTTGTGGGTCATTAGGATGAATTCTGGCAGCAGCAAGCGGATCAACTGCAGCGAGTCTTTTATGTAGCGCTTCTTTGCCAAAGTTTTCTAACTCTAAATCTAATTGCGCTCTAATATCAGGATTAGCAGGTGGCAATACAGCAAGGCCATTTAGCAAGGCATTAAAATACAACATGGTACCACCGACTAATATAGGTAATTTGTCGCGTTGTGTAATATCTGCCATTAAAGCCAGTGTTTGGCTTCTAAACTGGCCAGTTGAATAGGATTCAGAAGCATCAATTATGTCGATAA
Source organism: Methylococcaceae bacterium (assembly GCA_947454605.1). Lineage (GTDB taxonomy): Bacteria > Pseudomonadota > Gammaproteobacteria > Methylococcales > Methylomonadaceae > Methylobacter_C. The sequence continues at coordinate 2,289 of CANGLL010000090.1, forward strand.
GATGATGAGGAATACCTCCTCGTTCAGCTAGCGTCGGCTTTGCCGTACCAATATCCATGTCTCTGTATACTAACGCAGAATCGACACTGATAATTTCGCCGTCTAACGCTTGCGCTAATTGTACCGCCAGAGCCGACTTACCCGATGCGGTAGGTCCCATGAGGACAATAACCGGAGGCAATGAACTTGGTTTATTCGTTGTTGTGGAAAGTTGTATAGGGGAATCTGCCATGTAGAAGTTATTGCCCACGCAGAAAAAATTTATCTAAATCTTGAGTAGATAATTCAATCCAAGTGGGTCTGCCATGATTACATTGGCTTATGCGTTCAGTATGTTCCATATCCCGCAGTAAGGCATTCATTTCATCAATACTCAAACGCCGATGTGCACGTACCGAACCATGACAAGCCATAGACGCTAAAATAGAGTTAGTATGTTCTTCAATGCGTTGACTGACACCATTAACCGCTAAATCAGCCAATACATCTCTCACTAACTGTTCTTTATCCACATTGCGTAACAAAGCGGGTGATGCGCGGAGTATTAAGGCTTCAGGGCCAGAACGCGTAATCTCAAAACCAAGTTGCGTAAAAAACGCTTGTTCTTGCTCCGCTAAATCAGCTTCTGCTGCCGTTACATTGAGTTTAATAGGTAACAATAATGGCTGACTAGGAATAGCCCCTTCAGCATGTTGCTGTTTTAGGCGTTCATAAGTGACACGCTCATGTGCCGCATGCGTATCAACTAAAATAATGCCGTTCGCGGTTTCGGCTAAGATATAAATATTGTGCAAATGCGCAATGGCATAGCCCAATGGCGGGGTAACAGGTGCATGATCAGGTGCTAAATCTTCGGTTGAGTAGGCCGGCGTTTCTTGATACAACTTTGCATAGGCTTTAATCGATTCACCAACAGAATAGGGTAATGAACTTTGCTGTGCCGGTCTTGGATTATAAGATGACTGTCTATTTAAACTCCCTCCCATACTAAACGAAGTCTGAGAGCTAGGCTCATATTCCAAAGTTTCTGCTTCTAAAACAGTAACCGTTTGCCCCGGTCTTATATCAGCAAGAGACCGATGCAATGCAGAGTATAAAAAATCATGGACTAAACGTCCTTCTCTAAAGCGTACTTCTGTTTTAGCAGGATGCGCATTAACATCCACCAAAGTGGGATCTAAAGTTAGATATAAAACAAAGACCGGATGTCTGCCATGGTACAGCACATCTTGATACGCTTGCTTAACCGCATGGGACACTAACTTATCTTTAACAAGTCTGCCATTGACGTAAAAGAATTGCATGTCTTGTTGGCTACGCGAAAAGGTCGGTAAGCCCACCCAGCCACTCAGTTGCAAGCCAGAGGCAGAATAATCGATAGTCACTGAATTTTTAATAAACTCAGGTCCGCAAATGTCTGCGACTCGCTGTTCTTGCGCATACGCTTCGTGGGCTTGTCTTAGATTTAAGACTTCTTTTTGATTATGCGTTAACACAAAACTGATATCAAAACGGCTTAAAGCCATGCGTTTAATGAGCGTCTCAATATGGGCAAATTCGGTTTTCTCGGCTTTTAAAAACTTGCGTCTAGCCGGGGTGTTATAAAACAAATCTTGCACATCCACTGTGGTACCTAGGGGATGTGGATCGGGTTGTGGGTCAAAGTTTTTTTCAGTACCATCGGCACACACAGACCAAGCGCATTCTGCATCAGCCGTGCGGGATATTAACGTCAGTCTGGCTACAGAACTTATACTAGGCAAAGCCTCGCCTCTAAACCCCATGCTGGCCACTTGTTCTAAATCTTGCAAACTGGCAATCTTGCTGGTGGCATGGCGAGATAAGGCTAGGGGCAAATCTTCCTTATCAATACCGCAACCATCATCCCTGATTTTAATTAATCTGGCGCCACCTTGTTCAATATCAATAAAGATTTGTTGTGCGCCGGCATCAAAACAGTTTTCGACTAATTCTTTAACCACAGAGGAAGGTCGTTCTACTACCTCGCCCGCGGCAATTTGGTTAACTAATTGAATAGGAAGTGAATGGATGCGCATGTGAGTGGAGATGTTTTAAATGATTGCGGAAATTATACCTTAGATATAAAAGCGCAATTGTCCAAAGCAAAAATTAGGGACTAAATTTAGCGGATTAAACCTAGTTATAAAAGACGAGATATTAGAGTGTGGGTAATTTTGCTAACAGTAACGGACTTTAGCGATTAAAAGTTGATTAGTTGCAAAGAGTTGCAGTCGGTACTGGTATAATGTCCGTCTTTGTCGCTTAGTTTAAACATCCAATGTTTTATGATGTTTGAATGATATTTACCAGAGGTTTTTAGATGTCTTTTGTTCAACTCGGCTTAATCGAGGAACTCCTTAAGGCGGTAGCTGATCAAGGCTATACCACGCCCACTCCCATACAACAAAAAGCAATCCCGCTTATTATAGAAGGTAGGGATGTTTTAGCCGGTGCGCAAACCGGTACCGGTAAAACTGCTAGTTTTACTTTGCCCTTATTGCAGCGTTTAGTTGCTACCCATAATCCAGAGCAAAATCCGCGGCGAGTGCGCGCTTTAATATTAGTGCCTACGCGTGAATTGGCGGCGCAAGTTTATGAAAACGTGATTGCTTATAGCAAATATTTGCCCTTGCAGATTCAATCTGTCGTGGGTGGTGCCAGTGTAGGTATGCAAACCCGTGACCTAAAACGGGGCTGTGATATTATCGTGGCCACCCCTGGGCGCTTAATTGATCATGTTAATCAACGTCATGTTAATTTATCCAATATTGAAGTCTTAGTGTTAGACGAAGCAGATAGAATGTTGGATATGGGCTTTATGCCGGATATTAAACAGATTATGACGCTAGCGCCTAAAAAGCGTCAAAGCTTATTGTTTTCTGCAACTGTGCCCAATGCCATTAAATCTTTAGCTAGCCAGTTATTAAATAACCCCATAGAAGTCGAAGTGGCTAAGCAAAATGCTACAGCCGAAAATGTCACAGAGTTGGTGTACGGTATTGGACGTGAGTATAAACGCGAATTAATCTCGTATTTGATTGGGAGTAATAATTGGAAACAAGTACTTATCTTTGTGCGCACTAAGCACGGCGCTGATCGTCTTGAGAAACAACTAATAGAAGATGGCATACGCACGGCAGCTTTGCATGGCGATAAAACTCAAGGTGCGCGTAATAAAGCCTTAGAACAGTTTAAAACCGGTAAAGTGTCCGCCTTAGTGGCGACAGATATTGCGGCACGCGGTTTAGATATTGATGATTTACCGCATGTGATTAACTTTGATTTACCGCAAGTGCCAGAAGATTATATCCATCGTATTGGTCGTACCGGTAGAGCCGGATCAAGTGGCGCGGCTATCTCATTAGTGTGCCCAGAAGAAGCTTGGCAATTAGTGGAAATAGAAAAACTACTTAAACGTCACATTCCACGGGTAGAAGATACCGGCTATGAACCGGTGTCTTTAAAAGTGATGGATGCGCCTAAAAAGAATGCGCCTAGTGCTAATGGTAAAAAAGATTTTCGGCATACTAAAAAACCAGGGGCTAAGTCAGCAAAAGCGCCTGCTGGCAGAGGTGCTGGGGGTCAACGAACGGATTCTAGAGGTAAAGGAAGATCTAATTCTAGAGGTAAATCTTAAAACAAAACTGATTAATGTTGAGTTGTTGTTTTTAAACACTCAGGCTTAATTAATAAGATTAAGCCTGAGGCAGTTGCAAACATTTATTTAATTAATTAAACAGTTTTATTAACAGTACGTTAAGGCCCAACAGTCACTCTTTGTACAGCGGTATGTTCACCATTCGCGTCACCTTTATCCCAAAAGCGTAAACGGTATTCTCTGATTTCTGGTAAAAGTGGATCCAATAAAGGTCGGGTATCTAGCCAAGGTTTTAACATAGAGATTGCTAAAAACTCCCAATCACCTTGGTTACGCCGCCCATCGATAGAAACCCCATCGTGACCATATTTAGTAAAGCTAATACTAGCTTGCTCTATCAGAGCACCTCTCTCAGTAACCACCGTATATTCAGGCGTTAAATGCTCTGTCGCATCAAGACCGCCGACAATTCCTAAATCTAAACCAATAGATTCCGTATAGCCTGTGCCTATTTTAATGCGGGCGATTAAAGTGAATAACCGTGTTAAGACACCGGGGATTGGTATAGCTGTTGGTGCAACAATGGCCGAATGGACTGGCAGTGTGCAGATAGGCGCGCTGGGCCCATTGCCAATAATATTTTTAAAGGCGGTAGCTTCAAAAGCACTTTGTTGAATAGAGGGATACCAAGTTTGTAACAGCCAAATATAGTAATTAATGTCTGTTATCGTTAAAGCCTGTTCGGTAGGGTCAATGGTTAAAGCGGTTCCATGTATTTGTAACTTAGTATTAAAATTTGATAGCCAAATAACGCGATTGGCTTCGCTTTTTGGAAAATAACTTTGGTTAATCATAATATAGTGCCCTTAATGTAAATGATAATAGTCGATAAAACAGTTATTTTGTGACTATGCTGGCATTGTGAGCAGTGTCACTGATAGGGTTAGCGACCTTCCTGACGTTGTGAGCAGTATGACTGAGCTTGTTGGCGTGGCGCTTATGTTGTTAGCACCAATGCTGTCTCTGTTAGGAGGGGTGATGAGGTGATGGAGCAGGCCCCTGAAGGGATTGGTATACTGCTGACGTTATGAGAACACTTGCTCACGAGATGAGCATGTACACCGATAACGTCAGGACGAACGCTGGCATTGTTAGTCAGTGTGCTGACAACGCCAGTAATGTTACTCACCCTGTCAGCGCTATCGCCCATGCTGTTAGCGATACTACTGATACATTTAGTTGCAGCATTAACAGTGCTAGGCGATATATGGGTATCCTTAGCAATAACGCTAAAAACGCTGGTTAAACTACTGAAGATACAGGGGGTTACATGGATCAATCAAGTATCAATCGCACCTACTGATCTAATTTAATTCATCCACTTAGTTTTATAAGAATTAAGATTCCTCTAAAATCGGATATTTAATATAGTCACGATACATCGGCTCAGTATCTTCATTTCTATAGGGCATTGAATTAGATCCCTCATTTTATGAATACAGTTTTTTGTCTTAAATAATCACAATACTGTTTCAAAATAGTACTAACAAAACTTTTATCTAAAGCTCTTAGATCAGCTATCTAAGATGTAAAAATTAAGACATCGTCATCAGCCATTTTTGGTTGCTCGGCTAATAATTCCCCCAGAGTAGTTTTATCTTTCTGATTACCACTATTCTATTTTCTTAAAGTCTTAACTTGTTTTTCCTGAAATATCATAATATAAAAGCCCCGCTCAATGAGTGTGTTAAGGTGGTTACGCCATATCACTCTTAATTGATGTTTTAATCATGAAAACGGATACCCTGTTTTACCGCTTATTTCTGCGACAGCCGAAATAAGCGCTGGAGTTATTAGGGCTAGATTATCCTAATGATAGTTATCAATTTAGTTCAGAAGAAATAAAACAAACAGCGTTTAGAATCGACGGTTTATTTATACCTGTTACCGATAATCCAAATCAGCCACTCATCTTTGTTGAAGTATTAA
>CANGLL010000091.1 GCA_947454605.1 Methylococcaceae bacterium
AATACGTGATTACACCATTCGTATTGATGTACCTGAATTCACTTGTTTATGTCCAAAAACAGGACAACCTGATTTTGCAACTATTCAAATTGAATATGTACCCGCAGCGCTATGCGTTGAACTTAAAGGCCTTAAACTTTATATGTGGTCTTTTCGTGAGCAAGGTGCATTTCATGAAGCTATTACAAATGAAATTCTTAATGACCTTGTAAAAGCTGTTAACCCTAATTTTATGCGCATTCGTGCTGAATTTAATGTACGTGGTGGTATTTATACTACTGTGATTGTTGAGCATAAAAATCCTGAATGGCATGCTCCTGAATTAGTTAATCTACCTTAAATAAACTTTATCACCGAATCATTCATGTCCATTAAAAATGCACTCGTGACACTGCCCCAATATTTATTACCTCATCATTTTCTATCTAAAATGATGAGTAAATTTACCCACTGTGAAAATGAGACTTGGAAAAACCTGTTCATTAAACAAATTATTAAGCATTACCAAGTGAATATGGATGAGGCGGTTATTTCTGATATAAACGCATTTAAAAGCTTTAATGATTTTTTTACTCGCGAACTTAAACCTAGTGCAAGAGTTTTTGCTAATCAAATAAATGATATTGCCTGTCCAGCAGATGGGGCGATTAGTCAAGCCGGCTTAATTAAAGAGGGTCGCATTTTTCAGGCGAAAGGAAAAAACTACACTGCCTTTGATTTATTAGGTGGTGATATTGATCGCGCCCAAGCTTTTATGGATGGCTCATTTGCTACCATTTATCTTTCACCTAAAGATTATCATCGTCTTCATATGCCTTTGACAGGCACTTTAAGAGAGATGATTCATATTCCAGGAAGATTATTCAGTGTCAATAAAACAACTACAGAATCTGTTTCTGGATTATTTGCCCGAAATGAAAGAGTCGTTGCTTTATTTGATACAGAAGCCGGCCCTATGGCATTAATTCTTGTCGGTGCAATTTTTGTCTCTAGCATTGAAACCGTATGGCACGGTGTGGTTACCCCCCCCAGTATTTCCTCAGTGAGAACTTGGAAATATAACGAAAATGCTCCTACTCTAAAAATGGGGGAAGAAATGGGACGTTTTAATATGGGATCAACTATTATTGTCTTATTCGGGAAGAATAAAACTCAATGGAATGAAACTATGGTTGCTGATACCCCAGTAAAACTAGGCGCGAAAATAGGTTCAATCGTTCCTAACACTCATTAAATAACAAACAGTATTAATAACGCATTCAAGAGGCAGTAAAAGCCAAATGACCTGATTGGATGGTATGCGTCACTCTGCCTTTCATGGTCTTGCCCCAAAAAGGCGTGTTATGACCTTGGCTTTTCCAATTATCAGTATTAATTTGCCATTCTAAGCTGGGGTCAAAAACACAAACATCAGCAGAAAACCCAACCGTTAAAGCACCGCTGTCGATCCTTAAAACTCGTGCAGGATTGCTAGTCAAAGTAGCAATACCCTGCTCAAGTGTTATGATATTCTGCGTAACTAAATCAAGCATCAATGGCAATAGCGTTTCTAAAGATGAGATGCCCGGCTCTGTTTCAGGAAAAGCACCCAACTTAGCATCAACATCATGTGGCTGGTGATCAGAACAAATACTATTAATAGTACCAATCGCCAAACCATCCCTTAGATATTGCAGATCCGCATCTGTTCTTAAAGGTGGTATCACATGATAATTACTATCAAAAGCAATAATACTATTCTCCGTTAGATGCAATTGATGAGCCGCAACATCCGCACTAACTTGTAATCCGTATTTCTTTGCTTGATGTATTTTAATAACTGATCTTTTACAACTTAATTGCCCGAAGTGCACCCGGCAGCCCGTTAATTCTGCTAACTCTAAACACTGAGCTAAAGCTATTGTTTCTGCCGCTTCAGGTATACTTGGTAAACCATAACGAGTAGCAAAATAACCTTCATGTACGCAACCATTATTACCTAACCAATAATCATTGGGACGAAACATCACCAACAGGTCATGACTGGCTGCATATTCCATTGCTCGCCTTAATATGAGTAAATTTCTTACTGGTTGATTAGCATTACCAACCGCAATACACCCCGCCTGTTTAAGAGAAAGCATTGAACTTAGCTCTGTGCCCTCCAATTTTTGAGTTAATGCTGCTATAGGGAATATTTTTGGATAACCAGCTTTTTTTGCTAACTCTTTAATAAGCTCTGCTACAGCCGATGTATCTACAACGGGATTAGTATCGGGTTGTAAACACATTGTAGTTATACCACCACTTAAAGCAGCAACTGATTCACTTTTGAAGGTGGCTTTACGACTTTGACCTGGCTCACGTAATCGCGTGCTTAAATCAATGAAACCAGGACATACTACTTTATTTACAGCATCAATAATTTCATCTGCTTTGAAACCATAAGGAGCATTTATAACTGAAACTATTTTTCCATTCGCGATATAAAGATCCCCTATTTGATTAACTTTATTAACAGGATCAATCAGCAGTCCATTTTTAATATGAATACTTTTCATCATACAGTACCTTGTTTTTGCATAGCCATAGCCATAACGGCCATGCGCACTGCAATACCATTGCTCACTTGTTTAAGAATAACGGACTGCGGACCATCAGCCACTTTAGATTCAATTTCTACTCCGCGATTAATAGGGCCAGGATGCATAACAATTGCATCAGGCTTTGCAATTTTTAATTTATCTTCCGTTAAACCAAAACATTTAAAATATTCACTTTCACTAGGTAATAATGCAGATGTCATACGCTCTTTTTGTAACCGTAACATAATGACTACATCTATATCTTTTAAACCCGCATTTAAATTATGAAAGACATTAACCCCCATACTTTCAACATGAGCAGGTAATAAAGTTTTAGGCGCAATCACTCTAACCTCTTCAACACCTAAGGTATTTAATGCCTGTATTTGTGACCTTGCCACACGGGAATGCAGAATATCACCAATAATAGCTACTTTTAGAGGTGAAAAATCTTTCTTAATTTGCCTAATCGTGAACATATCAAGCATGGCTTGTGTGGGATGAGCATGTTGACCATCACCTGCATTAATAACACTAATGTGAGGAGCGGTTTGTTGTGCAATAAAATGTGCAGCTCCACTTATCGCATGACGAACTACAAACATATCGACAAACATCGCTTCTAAATTACGAATAGTATCTAATAAACTTTCACCTTTAGAAGTGGATGAAGTCGCAATACTCATACTTAATACATCTGCGGACAAACGCTTTGCAGCTAATTCAAATGTTGTTCGGGTACGGGTACTATTTTCGAAAAAAAGATTCACAATTGTCTTGCCACGTAACAAGGGTACCTTTTTAATTTGTAAATCATTAACACCCACAAATGATTCAGCTACATCTAATATTTCGGTCAACAGGCTTTTTGGTAAGCCATCAATACTTAAAAAATGCTTAAGTTTGCCTTCCGAATTTAATTGAATATTGTCATTCATATATTAAAACTCTGAATCCAATGTTTGTAACTCGATGAGAAGAGGATCGGGACCTAATAATTTAATTCTTTGACCAGAACTCAGCTCAATTCGAGCACCAAAACAATCAGGTGATAAAGGAATTTGTCGACCATCTCGCTCAACTAAAACGGCTAAAACAACTTGATTTGGCCGTCCATAATCAAAAATTTCATTTAACGCTGCTCGTACTGTTCTTCCAGTATAAAACACATCATCAACAAGAATAATATCACGACCTTCAATCTGTGAAGGAATCCGACTAGGCTTAACATTAGGGTGGACCCCAATTTGTGAAAAATCATCCCTATAAAACGAAATATCCAATAAACCTAGAGGCTCAGCTATATTTAATCTTTGATGAATATGCTCAGCTACCCAAACGCCACCTGTACGAATACCTATCATCAATGGATTAACTAATTGTCTTTCTGCAATAGTCTTTTTTAAATCTGTCTCAAGCTTATTCAATAACCCATTAATATCTAACACTAATATTGCCCTTTTATTTGGTCATTTAACCAAGATTGTAAAATTAATTGCGCCGCCAATTGATCTTGTACTTCCCATAACTTTGTCGCATTTACGCTGACATCATCAAACAACATTTGCTTGGCTTCAAAGGTTGATAGCGTTTCATCTTGTTTGTACACAGGTAATTGATATCTACCTTCCAATTGATTACAGAATTTTATGATCCTTGGAGTCACTGGGTTATCAGAACCGTCTGCTTGCCTTGAAACCCCTACCACCAACCCTGATGGACGCCATTCTTTAATAAGCTTACTTATAATTTGCCAATCGGGACTTTGATTAATTGATCGAATGGTTTGTAAAGGACTAGCTGTCACAGTAAGAGTTTCACCGACGGCAACCCCTATTTTTTTATATCCAAAATCAAAGCCCAGAATCGTACCTTCAATTTCTTTTGTCTTAACTGATTCAAACATAATTATTTTTAAATAAAAATGATATCAACTATGGCCAGCTTGGGCGGTTAATAAATTAATATCAATACCTATTTCTTTGGCCGCTTGTTGCCATCGCTGATTAACAGGTGATTCAAATAAAATACTCTGACTATAAGGCGTATTAAGCCAAGAATTATGAAGAATTTCTTGCTCAATTTGCCCACCGCCCCATCCAGCATAGCCCAAAGCAACTAAATATTTATCTGGGCCAGTATCAGTCGCTATGGCCTCAATAATATCGCGTGATGTCGTTAAAGATATTGTATCTGATACTTTCATTGATACATCCCAATTTCCATGATTAGTATGTAATACAAATCCTCGATCTTGCTGCACAGGCCCACCAGCAAAAACTATTATTTCTGAGGCGATTGGAGAAGTAACGCAGATATCCATTTGTTTGAAAATCTCACCCAAAGTCATATTAGCTGGTCTATTAATGATAATTCCCAAAGCACCCTCTTCATTATGTTGGCACAAATAAGTGACAGTATGAGAAAAATCAGGCTCCGTTAAGCCAGGCATAGCTATAATAAATTGATTATTTAGATAATTATCTTGCTTCATATATTTACACATTAAAGAACATTAGCATATTTATTTAATGAGTCACTAACCCCGTTTCATCAGTAAATGTCCAAACGCGAGTAATAACAAAAACATCTAACTCCTTTGCAAGCTCTAATGGCAAAGAAGGAAAAGGGGCGCTCATTCGAACGATATTTTTAGCGGCCTCATCAAGCTCTGGAATTCCAGAAGACTTATTTACTCTAATACTATAAATACTACCATCAGATTTGATGCCAACATCTAATATCAATGAACCTGAAAAATTTTTCTTAGCCGCTACTGAAGGAAAATTAAGATTCCCCGTTTTCTCCACTTTATTTTCCCAATCTTTAATATATTGCGCCGCGATATATTTATGGGTACTTACAGAATCAATAAATTTTATTTTAGCTTGCTCTGCGGGTATTTGACTTTCCCGTATTTCAGCACCTAACTGACTTATTTGCTGTTGCAGTGACTCTGTTGATAAACGAGGAGCTTCTTTTAAAGGTTCAATTATATCTGTTTTATTTTCTACAGTTTTAGCCTTACTTACAGACTTTTGAGGTGCTATTTTCTTATTTGAAGGTGTTTTATGATTATCTAACTGCTTTTTAGCTGAATTTACTTTAGAACTTTTATTAAAGTTTTCTTTTTGTGCAGATATCTCTGGTTTATTTAACTGTGCTGCTGAACCGATTTGATCTTGTTGCGCAAAATACTCAGCCTCTTTAGGAACCTCATTTTCCGAATTATTAAGCATAGTAATGATGATCGGTTCGTTCTTATTCTCATCATTAATAATAAACTTAACCCCTAATATTGTAAGAGCATGTAAAAAAATAACAATAACTAAAGAGAGTATTAAATTAATTGTGTGAGATTGGAACATCTCTCGCATGATCATATTAGTTATAAACTTTTTTCTATATGGTCCATTAAAAGCCCCGCTATATTTAAGCCAAACTGTTTATCTAGTTCTTGAACACACGTTGGACTGGTTACATTAATCTCAGTCAACTTATCACCAATAACATCCAACCCCACAAAAACTAAACCTTTTTCTTTTAGTACAGGGCCTACCTGCTTAGTAATCCACCAATCTTGCTCTGTTAATGGACGCCCTTCAGCACGCCCACCTGCGGCCAAATTGCCTCGGGTTTCACCTTGAGCAGGAATACGCGCTAAAGCATATGGAACAGCCTCACCATTAACCATCAAAATACGCTTATCTCCGTCTTTAATTTCAGGAATATATTTTTGAGCCATGACGTATCGACTATTGTATTGAGTCATTGTTTCTAAAATTACACTTAAATTAGGATCATCTTTTCTTAAGTGAAAAATGGAAGTGCCCCCCATTCCATCCAAAGGCTTTAAAATAATTTCTGTTTGCTCTAACAAAAATTCTCTAACTCTTTTAGGCTCTCTGGTCACCAAGGTTTCAGCGCAACATTCAGAAAACCATGCCGTAAAAAGCTTTTCATTCGCATCTCTTAAAGACTGAGGCTTGTTTACAACATAAACACCCATACTTTCTGCACGCTCTAATATATAAGTGGCATAGATATATTCTTGATCAAATGGCGGGTCTTTACGCATAAGAATTACATTTAATTCTTCCAAAGCAATATCTTTATCCTCTGTAACTTGATACCAACTTTGCTCATTACGTTCTACTGAAATCACTCGAACTCGCGCATGTGCTTTACCATTACGCAAAAACAAGTCGTTTAGTTCCATATAGTTAAGCTCCCACCCCCTTGACTGAGCCTCGATTAACATCGCAAAACTAGTATCTTTCTTGATATTTATATGATCAATGGAATCCATAACCATGCCGAGTTTAATTCGCATACAACTCCAAACTTAGTAACTTTAATGTAATTAATGTATCTTATTTTATAGATAGTTATTTACCTTGGGAAGAAATTTTGGTATAAAGGTCAGCTAACTTTTAAATTTAGGCACTATCAAGAGGCTAATTATGTCTAGAGTATGTCAAGTAACAGGTAAACAGCCAGTTACAGGAAATAATGTTTCACACGCAAACAACAGAACAAAAAGAAGATTTCTTCCAAATCTACAACATCACAGATTTTGGGTAGAAAGTGAAAACCGTTGGGTACGTCTTAGAGTTTCAACTAAAGCAATGCGTATCATTGATAAAAATGGCATTGACGCTGTATTAGCGGACTTGCGTAAAAACGGCTCAAAAGTTTAAGGAGATAAAAAATGCGCGATAAAATCAAACTAATTTCTACTGAAGGTACTGGCCACTTTTACACTACAACAAAAAACAAGCGTACCATGCCAGAAAAAATGGAAATCAAAAAATTTGATCCTGTTGTACGTAAACACGTCATCTATAAAGAAGCTAAAATCAAATAATTTTGATAAACTTCTTCTTGAGTGCTGAAGATGACTACAACTAATAAAGCGTAGTCATCTTGCAGTTCTTAAAATCAAATGAAGTATTACCTTCACCATTGGTTATCACGGGTTTCTCTCATTAAATAGATAGCCAACAAACTAATAAAAGCGGCTAATGAAATATAGCCCCCCACCCAAGCTAGTCCACCTTCTGAGACTAATCTTTGCGCAATATAAGGTGCAAATGATGCTCCTAGAATGCCCCCCATGTTATAAGATATTCCCGCGCCACTATACCTCAAATGAGCAGGAAACAATTCAGGCAATAACGCTCCCATAGGCGCGAATATAGCACCCATTAGAAATAACTCCATCGATAAAAAAATCGTAATAATTAACGGCTTTCCTGTATTCATCATGGGTTCTAAA
>CANGLL010000092.1 GCA_947454605.1 Methylococcaceae bacterium
AACCCCAGAGCTGATTGACCTAAAAATCGACGACGTTGAACATTTATTTCACTTGCCATACACTCCCCCTGCGTTAAAAACACCCTTTCATTATAATTATTAGGGTTAATTAAGGCTGGAGTGTATAGCAGTTAAAATTTTGTCACAAGCAAATATGCTTTAACAAGGCAGATTACTTTTTTCTTTTTTATGGATATGCCAACTGGTTAGTTTTAAATTTTTGTCATAAGTAGCCACTCCTGTACAAGTAGCCGCTTTCATGGCCACTTCTTCCATGGGCCATAAGGCCAATTCAGCTAAGCCAAAAGTAAAAAAATCTGCAAGGGCATAAGGTACTACCCGCGCTTTTGATAATTCTTCCATACCTGATCTGTATTCAAAATAATCCTGTTTATGACCTGCAGCATCTCTATTTTCTACAGCGGGTGGCCCCAATTTAGCGATGAGCACTTCACGCGGTGTACCTATGGTAATCCCTGTTAAATCGACAGGCCCAGGTTGCACAGCGGCCTGATAAACCGAGCAACCACTGGTTATTAGTATTGAAGAAATCAATAAAGTTTTATAAATACGCATAAGTGCTCTCTAAAGTCATTGATGAGGGGGTATGAAAGAATTCTGGTGCGACCACATTATTGCACAAAAAACGAATACCCTATAAAAAGACCCACTTATCTGATTTATAGATTTATTTATCACGCCATGGAATTCTTTTTAAGAAAATAGGTCAGACATTCTGATTTAATAGCGCTATGCTATTCTTATCCAAAACCAACTGAGGATTATTAAATGTTTAAACTCGTAACGACTACCTTTGCGACCATTATCTTTTCAATTTTTATGACATCAACTTCGTTTGCAGCGGATGAACCCTCTATGCACGAAGTCTATTTAGCGGCAGAAGCCGGTAAATTTGCAGAAGCACAAGCCATGATGGATAAAGTATTAGCTGACCATCCTAACAGCGCTAAAGCCCATTTTGTTGAAGCGGAATTAAAAGCCAAACAAGGCTTGTTATCTGAAGCTAAAACAGAATTGAGTACTGCTGAATCTTTAGAGCCTGGCTTAGGATTTGTTAAACCAGCCACCTTGTTACATCTTAAAGAACAACTATCATTGCCTACTACTGGGATAGTGCAACGTAGCCCTGCAGAACAAAATATCCCTAGTGCGGCTAAAGAGTGGCTACCTGCTGTAGGTTTATTTATCGGTCTATTAGTTATTGTGCTAATCATTAGCTCTTTAATGAAAAGAAGACAACCAAATCTACCAGTCAATTATGGTGGCAATACACCACGCCCAAATCCAAGCCCTTATGGCAATAATCCAGCAGGTAACTACCCTGGTGGAAACTATCCAGGTGGCGGATACCCTAACCAACCGATTGGCGGACAAAGCTCTGGTTTAATGGGTAGCCTTGCAACAGGTGCTGCCTTAGGTGCAGGTGTTGCTGCAGGCGGAGCCTTAGCCCATCACTTTTTAGATGGTGACGGACACCCTGCTCAACATGCGGACAACTTTGCTAATGCGCCAGTTGATAATTCATCATGGGGTGATAATAACAACGCCAGCTACAATAATGATCTGGGTGGTGATGATTTTGGTATTGCAGATAACTCATCATGGGACGATGATAGTTTTGGCGGTGATGGCGGCGACGATTGGACTTAATTAATCCTAACTAACCCTCCTAACCCTAATTAAAAGTGAAACACTTCAAAGTGGCCCAAGACTTCTCTTCAAAGCCATTTTGGAGTGTTTCAATTGAACAAACACTCCTTTCATTACATTCTTCACTGACCGGTCTCTCTTCAGAAACCGCAGAACAACGTCGTAAACAATACGGTTCTAATCAACTTAACGCTAAAAAACAAAGCAGTAACCTTAAACTATTTATTGCTCAGTTTAAAAACTCCATCATTTTAATTCTGTTATTTGCTACCGGCTTATCCTTTTACTTAAATGAAAAAGTCGATGCCGCTATCATTTTAATCATTATCTTTATCAGTGGTAGCTTGGGATTTTGGCAAGAAAAAGGCGCCGCTAACGCCATTAAAGATTTACTCGCCATCGTACAAATCACCGTTTGCGTCTTGCGAGACAACTTGCCGCTTGAAATTGCGAGTGAGAAATTAGTTCCTGGAGACATTATCCTTTTAAAAGCCGGCGACATCATTCCCAGTGATTGTTTATTAATAAAATCTGAAAACCTATTTATTGATGAAGCACTTTTAACCGGTGAAAGCTATCCCGTAGAAAAACTACCCGGTGTATTAAAGAGCGACACGCCCTTAAGCCAAAGAAATAACACGCTATGGATGGGGACTCATGTTCAAAGTGGCACTGGCACTGCCTTAGTCGTTGCAACGGGCCAAGCCGCTGAATTTGGCAAACTGTCCTTACGCATCAAACAGAAAGCCCCCGAAACAGAATTTGAACGTGGCATCAGACGTTTCGGTTACTTGCTAATGGAAGTCACCTTAATACTCGTTATTCTGATTTTCGCTGTTAATGTCTTTTTAGCAAAACCCATTGTTGATTCCTTTCTATTTGCACTCGCCTTAGCGGTAGGCCTGACACCTCAACTTTTACCTGCCATTATCAGTGTTAATTTAGCCCATGGTGCTAAACGCATGGCGGCGCAAAAAGTGATTGTTAAGCAATTAGCCTCTATCGAAAACTTTGGCAGTATGAATGTGCTGTGTTCTGATAAAACTGGAACGCTGACTGAAGGCGTCGTACATTTAAAAGGCACGTTAGATATTAAGGGCAACGCTAACGCTAAAGTCGGTCGCTATGCTTATATCAATTCCTATTTTGAAACGGGCTTTAATAACCCGATTGATGAAGCGATCCGAACCTTTCAACCCTATGATTTAGAGGGCTGCGAAAAACTTGCGGAGATCCCTTATGACTTTTACCGGAAACGTCTTAGCTTATTAATTAAAGATAAAGACGATACCCTGTTAATATCCAAAGGTGCTTTAAGCAATATCCTTGATATCTGCACAACGGCAGAAGCGGATGATGGCTCAATTGTAACTATTGATAAGGTACGGGACACCATTGAAGTGCTCTACGAACAATTTAGTCGAGAGGGCTTCCGTACTTTAGGGGTCGCCTACAAGAAGATGCCTGAGTTATCGGCATTAACTAATAATGATGAATCTGATTTATGCTTTTTGGGTTTCTTAACTTTCTTCGATCCCCCTAAAGCAAACTGTTCCGCCACTATTCAACAATTACGAGAATTGGGCGTTACCCTTAAAATTATCACAGGCGATAATCATTTAGTCGCAGCGACTGTCAGTAAACAACTCGGTTTAGCTGAACATGAGGTACTGACTGGCCCACAAATCCACAATATGAGTGATTTAGCCCTCATGAACCAAGTGGCTGATGTAGATTTATTTGCCGAAGTTGAACCGAATCAAAAAGAACGTATTATCCTGGCCTTAAAAAAAGCAGGATTTGTTGTCGGTTATATGGGCGATGGTATTAATGATGTCTCTGCCTTACATGCAGCAGATGTCGGCATCTCTGTAGATAGTGCAGCCGATGTCGCTAAAGAAACAGCGCAAATCGTCTTATTAGAAAAAGATTTAGGTGTTTTAGTGCAAGGGGTTATTGAAGGCAGGATTACGTTTGCTAACACATTAAAGTATGTGTTTATGGCCACCAGTTCTAACTTCGGCAATATGTTTAGTATGGCCGGTGCGTCGTTATTCTTGCCGTTTTTACCCTTATTACCCAAACAAATCTTACTCACCAATCTACTGACTGATTTTCCCGAAATGACAATTGCCTCCGATAATGTGGATGCAGAAATGATCGCCCAACCCAGACGCTGGGATATTAAATTTATCCGTAAATTTATGATTACCTTTGGCTTTGTCAGCTCAATTTATGACTATATGACGTTTGGATTGTTATTACTACTGGATGTGCCCGCCGATGTGTTTAGAACGGCGTGGTTTACTGAGTCTGTCTTATCTGCGGCTTTAATTGTATTTATTGTACGTAGCAGCCAAGCCTTTTTTAAAACCCGCCCTAGCATTTATCTAACCTTAGCCACCTTTAGCATCGTCCTTATTACTATCAGCCTCCCTTATACGCCCGCAGCTGAAATCATTGGATTTGTGCCCTTACCTCCCTCACTCATCGGCTTAATAGGGGTGATTGTTACCCTCTATCTTTGTACGGCAGAAATCGCAAAACATCTCTTCTATAAATGGGTAAAGTTGTCATAAATCAGTAACATTAACGCCTGTTTAGCTTAAAAACACGCCTAACATCAGATAAGATTTGTCGCTATAAGTGTATAAACTCTCAAATATAGAAGCTATGTTGCGACTATGTTGGGATAAATACATATTCTCTGGACAAAATACGTAAACAAGGTAAAATTAAACATCTTTTTTGTATCAAAATTTCAATAACGACCTCTATAAATGGCGACTATTTCTGTATTAAATGGCCCTAATTTAAATTTATTGGGTGTTCGTGAACCTGGACACTACGGCAATAAGAGCCTATCTGATATTCAACAATTGCTTGAATCACATGCGATTGAACTAGAACATCTACTCAATTTTCATCAAAATAACGCTGAACACGAAATCGTGGATCTTATTCATTCCGCTTTCCATGATCACGTTGATTTCATCATAATTAACCCAGCCGCCTTCACTCATACAAGTGTTGCGATTAGAGACGCTTTATTAGCGACAAAAATTCCCTTCATAGAGGTTCATTTATCAAACGTCTATGCACGTGAACCTTTTAGAAAACACTCCTATTTCTCAGATATCGCTGTCGGTGTTATCTCAGGTTTAGGTGCAACAGGATACTTATTGGCCCTTCAGGCCGCTCATCAGATATTAACCGAGAGACACTAAATCAATGGATATTAGAAAAATAAAAAAACTCATCGAAATTATCGAAGAATCAGGCATTGCTGAAATCGAAATTAAAGAAGGCGAAGAATCCATTCGCATTAACCGTTACGGTAATTCAGTCGCTGCAGCCCCGATTACTTACGCTGCTCCTGTAGCCGCACCAACGGCTGCAACTGCAGCGCCAGCTGCGCCTGCGGAAGAAAAAATGACTGGACATACCGTTAAATCACCGATGGTAGGTACTTTTTATCGTTCTGCATCACCCGGCTCTAAAACATTTGTTGAAGTAGGTCAATCAGTTCAAGCAGGTGACACACTTTGTATTATCGAAGCGATGAAAATCCTTAACCAAATTGAATCAGATAAGAGCGGTACTATCACAAAAATCTTGGTTGAAAATGCTGAACCTGTCGAATACGGCCAACCATTATTCATCATTGAATAAGCAACGGAAAAATTATGTTCAGTAAAATAGTTATCGCTAATCGTGGCGAAATTGCCCTACGTGTTTTGCGCGCTTGCAGAGAATTAGGCATTAAAGTCGTTGCTGTTCATTCTGAAGCAGATCGCGATCTTAAACATGTCCGTCTTGCTGATGAGTCAGTTTGTATTGGACCTGCAGCGTCAGCAGACAGCTATTTAAATATTCCGGCTATCATCAGTGCGGCTGAAGTGACCGATGCTGAAGCGATTCACCCGGGCTATGGTTTCTTATCAGAAAACGCTGATTTCTCTGAAAAAGTAAAACAAAGTGGTTTCGTATTTATCGGCCCTAATGCAGAAACTATCCGCATGATGGGTGATAAAATTTCTGCTAAAAACGCCATGATTGCCGCAGGAATCCCTTGTGTACCGGGTAATAATGACCCGCTATCGGATGATGAGCAACTTAACCTTAAAATGGCGAAAGAAATTGGCTACCCCGTTATTATTAAAGCGGCAGGTGGCGGTGGCGGAAGAGGCATGCGTACTGTTCATACAGAAGCGGCTTTAATTAGCGCTATTGAGATGACTAAAGCCGAAGCCGGCAGTGCGTTTGGTAATCCAACTGTATACATGGAAAAATTCTTAGAAGATCCACGCCACATTGAATTCCAAGTACTAGCGGATTCTTTTGGTAATGCTATTCATTTAGGCGAGCGTGATTGCTCTATGCAAAGACGCCATCAAAAAGTCGTTGAAGAAGCTCCAGCTCCTGGTATTACTGAAGAACAACGTAAAACGATTGGTGAACGTTGTGCTAGAGCCTGTGTTGATATTGGTTATTTAGGTGCAGGTACTTTTGAGTTTTTATATGAGAAAGGTGAATTCTATTTCATAGAAATGAATACGCGTGTTCAGGTTGAACACCCTGTGACTGAAATGGTAACTGGCTTTGATATTGTAAAAGAACAATTACGAATCGCAGCGGGTTTACCTTTATCAATTACTCAAGATCAAGTAAAAATCACCGGTCATGCGATTGAGTGCCGTTTGAATGCGGAAGATCCTAAAACGTTTATGCCCTGCCCTGGCAAAATTGATCAATTCCATATGCCGGGTGGCCCAGGTATCCGTTGTGAGACTCACATTTACAATGGCTATAAAGTTCCACCTTATTACGATTCAATGATCGGTAAATTAATCGCTCATGGTGAAACACGTGAAGGTGCTATTGCTCGTATGAAAACAGCTCTTAATGAAATTATCATTGACGGCATTAAAACTAATATTCCTCTTCAACAAGAGATTATGGAAGACAGTGCGTTTGGTGTGGGCCAACAAAATATCCATTATCTAGAAAAGAAACTAGGCATACATTAAGTATTACTCAGAAATATCTATCGTGATGGACGCTATTAAGACCATCGCGATAGATACATCACTTCACTGTTTGTCATTGGATTACACGAGCGAATCCAACCTCCTCTCCTTTATATAGCAAACATCTAGACTATGGCTTGGCATCAACTTTCTGTTATTACTGATGAAAATACCGCTCCACAATTAGCGGACTTTTTTAGTCATCTGGGCGCTGTATCCGTGACTTATATGGACGCTGAAGATGAACCCGTATACGAGCCGGGTATTGGGGAAACTAAAATTTGGAGCAACACCCAAGTTGTTGCGCTTTATGAACTAGATGCCAATGTTGATCTGATCAAAGACCTTGTATTTCAACAATATAAAACAGCTGATTTAAGAAACTGGCTTTATGAAGCAGTGGATGACCAGGAATGGGAGCGGGCATGGATGGAATATTATCAGCCCATGAAGTTCGCTGAGAAACTATGGGTTTGCCCGACAGATCAAGAACAATATGAACCTAACACGGTTTGCCTCACTTTAGACCCCGGCTTGGCGTTTGGTACTGGGACACATCCGACTACGGCACTCTGTTTAGAATGGTTAGCCAGTCATGATTTACACCATAAAACGGTTATCGATTATGGTTGTGGCTCTGGTATTTTAGCGGTTGCGGCTGTGCTATTAGACGCCAAGATTGCGCATGGCGTAGACATTGATCCACAAGCCATTACAGCAACTGAAAGCAATGCTTTAAAGAATAAAGTACAAGACAAAATTCACTGTTATTTACCTGAAAAATTTAAACCCTTTCAGGCGGATGTTGTTCTCGCTAACATTTTAGCGAAACCATTAATCGATATGTCCGAACAAATCTGTGCTTTAGTAGCCACCGGTGGACGATTGGTTTTATCGGGGATTTTATTTGAACAAGCAGAATCAGTGATTAATGCTTATGAAAAATACATCGACTTTAATCCCTTAACGCAACAAGAAGACTGGATTAGATTAGACGGCATTAAACGCTAAGCATTACTCTTTTTAACTCAACCCCAACTTTACCTAACTTATGTCTTACCCCGACTTATATTTAAAGAAAAACGAAGACAAACGCTTACGTAAAGGCCATTTATGGGTGTTTAGTAATGAG
>CANGLL010000093.1 GCA_947454605.1 Methylococcaceae bacterium
AAAACTTTTGATTTTCGCTAAAAAAGCAGATCGCACACACTAAAAGTGACGTAAAAATTAAATTAAGCGACATTACGCGCAAGAAAAGCGCTCTCACAGCTGAGACTGATGCGAGGTCATATTTATCCGCTGACCAGTGCTAATTAGCAAGAACGATTACGAGTATAGGAGTAATCAGGTGACACTTGATTAATGTTAGATCACAATTGGAAAAATGATAATAACAATTTTATAGTGTTATCTAACATTTTCGATTTGTTAGATCTGTTTTTAAGAAAACAACACGGCCTGATCTTTCTTCAACTGAGCAATACTGTCTTTAGGCATAGCGTATACATTTTTAAACACTCGATTCATAACAGCCACTAACTGCCTAAATTTATAGGCGCTGTGATGAGAATCCCCTTTCTGCTCAGACGTACGCCAGCTTTCTTCATCAGAAATGCGTAGCTCAACACCTAAGGTATGTTCCTGGGTTTTTTTATTTATCTCATTCCTACGCGCATACACATCAGTACCGGGGATCATAATTTTGTGGGTTCTAGACTGCCGATGGATAGGCAAAGAGAAACTAATCTTGCATTGAAACTTTCTGTGTCCTGCAGATGAATGTTGATTCTTTTCTGCATTCATACTTAACGCATTATAAAAAGTTTGGGCGTTAGCCAATACTTCCTGGTCTGTTGAGCGGGTTTCATGCCCCGCACTTTGTGAAAGACTGATCATTAATCTACGCACTGCCTCACCCATTTGTTCGGGCGTATCAAATAGCGTTTGGGTGATGGATTGTGAATGCGTATTTTCTTGTAGGATAACGCCTTTCTTTTGTAAAGCATGGAACAGCTTTAAGGTATCGTCTTTGTCTCTTAAGATAAAGGTAATGGCTAAAATATCTCTAATATCATAGGCTTCACCTTCTAGATCTTTACCCAGCTTGGTAAACATACTTTCTGGACTTTTTAAACGCGCTTTAATCTCTGCAATATCGACACGTACCCCATCTCCACTATCAAATACAAATCCCTGCCCATCTGCATCAATACTCACTGACTCTCTTAATTTATGAAAGAAAGCGGAGATCTTAACAAACGCATTTTGTGCCGGTTCGCTCTCTGGAATATGTTTAGGATTTTCCCAATCATAATGATACAGATCATTCAGGCTTTGTTTCTCTGCTTCTAAAAAGAAGCCTAGTTGCGCAAAGTCATTAATATCTTGGCTTTCTTCTTCAATAGATTTAATCAAATAACCCATCTTTAACATGGCACAAGCCGTTTGTTGCCATTCCAAGGGCACAGCCATCTTTTTGCCTTGATAACCATGAAATACCATAGGATATTTTCCTGAAGACGCTAACAAAAATAGATGTCGTGGATCTTGCTCCACAATCTGTTTAAAAGCAGGATTCTTTAACTGCGTTTCGACCTGTTTAATGGCCGCCAAACTTTGTTGATACAAGGCTAAATTACTAGACTCTAAAGAGATTAACGCCTCTAATTGGCGTTTTACAAACGGAAATAACCATTTTAAAAAGTAACGATAAGTGCGCTCTACATACACTAGGGCGCGTTTCTTCTCACTTTCTTGCAACTCACCATTACCCACCACATCAAAACCACGATTACTCATCATTTTGGTAGCCTGCTTCAGCGCAGTCGAATAATTATCGGCAGATAATAAAAGGTAGGGACTTAAGTCAGACCTATCCAATATAGAGCCAAAAATCTCATGATGAAGTTCTTGGCTAGCTGATCTGTGTTGCATGGAGTTAACCTTATCGCTCATGGTTGTGTTGTTTTTCTACGTGCTACTATTACACCATCACGACTCGGATTAATAAAGGTATCAAAGTCAGGATCATCAAAAATCATTTGATTGTGTTGTCGTATAGCTTCCGTCCATCCCTGAAATACATCTTTACCCGAATGCGCGGCCACGCGACCGCGCCATAACACATTGTCTGCAATGTATAAGCCGCCTAGACGAATTCTATCTTTGGCTAATAGCCAAATATCGGGATAGTCGCCTTTATCCACATCGTTATAGCAAATATCAAACAACCCTTCAGTCTGTGCAAAAGCGTTTTGCGCCATATCGGTTTTAAAATCGATCCTGTCCCACAAATTAGCAGCACTTAAATAATGTTCGGCCTTATCTCGGTTTAAAAAGTCAGCCTCACTACAAATCACTTGCCCGTTTGGTCCAACAGCTTTAGCAAACCAATAAGCCGAATAACCATAACCACTACCAAACTCAAATACGCGTTCGGCATTAATCATCTTGGCCAGCATTTCTATAAACACACCAACTAAACGCCCCACGATAGGGAAGTTATTTTTTTCTGCTAGGGCTTCCATTTCCTGTAGTACAGCATTCTCCGCAGGGCCCAATAAGTCTAATAGATACTTTTCTACCGCAGGACTGACTGGCGGCGTGCGACGCGGTGGTTGCGTCTTTTTTGGACTTGAAACTTCAGTCACTTATATTTCCTTTTAATAGGTTTACTTAAATACTTATAAATTATTGCTTAGACAAATCAGCCAAAATTTTATCACGCACTAATTGCCCTGATAACGTCACCATAGGCATACCCCCACCCGGATTAACACTACCACCGACAAAATACAGATTCTTTAAGACACCACTTCGCTGAGCATTTTTAAAGCCTAGATTTTTAAATCGATCCGCGACTACCCCATAGATAGAGCCTTGATTAGAATAATATTTGGCTTGAATATCCACAGGCGTCCAACTTTCTTCACTAACTATATGCTTTCTTAAATCTGTTAAACCCATGCGTTCTAATTTAATTAAAACCCGCTCTCTTAAATCAGCATAATCTTCTGCGGTTAAAGGTTTATTAGGATCTAAATGCGGAATATGCGGTAATATTTTAATGATCTCACAACCCTCGGGGGCTTGTGCAGGATCACTCTTACAAGGAGCAACTAAGTAAATTGTGGGATCTTCTGACAATTTATGCTCATGAAATATTGCCTTAAAATGCTCCCGCGGATGATCAGAATAAAAGAAATTATGATGCGCTAATTGTGCATAAATTCTATCAACACCCAGGTGCAAGACTAAGCCAGAACAACTAGGCGCATACTTTTCTATGCGTTTTATTTCTTTTTCTTGTCCTGACATTAATTCTTTATAAGCCGGAATCAATTCCATATTTGAAACGACAATATCCGCTTTTAACACTGACCCATCAGCTAGCCTTACAGCAGAAGCATAACCCGCCTCATGCTGAATCTCTTTAACCTCAACATTCACTTGAATATTAACACCCAACTCAAGCGCTAACTTTTCTAAGCCTTGCGCCATACCATACATGCCACCTTTAACATACCAAAGCCCGTAACCAAACTGAATATAAGGCAATAAATTCATTAAAGCGGGTGCATCGTAAGGAGACGAACCAACATATTTAATAAAATAATTGAGTACATCCACTAACTTTGGATCTTTAATAAAGCGTTTAACGCCCTGGTCCATTGATCGAAAAACATCAAACTCTTGCAAACTCTTAACCGGACCATAATATTTAAGAAGCTCCCAAAATGAATCCAATCCCTGTGCAAAATAACCGTCCTCAGTCACTTCACATAGTTTTTTAGAATAGGCTAAAAACCGAGCAAATTCTTTAGGTGTATTCGGCCCCAATTTTAACAACTCCTGTTGCATTATTTCTGGATCCGAGCTTAAATCGAGCGTACTACCATCTTCAAAAAAATTGCGCCAATGCGGCTCAACTGTTTGAATGCTGACATAATCATCCATATTTATGCCGGCTCTATCAAACAAGGCTTTAAAAATATGTGGCATGGTTAAAATAGACGGACCTAAATCAAAGGTGAAGCCGTCTTTCTCTAAGATATTTAATTTACCGCCAACTTTGTCATTCTTCTCTAATAAATCAACACTAAAACCTTCGGTTGCTAATGAGATCGCCGCGGACAAACCACCTAGCCCAGCGCCTATAACAACAATATGTGGTTTTTTATTTAAAGTCATGTCAATGTCTCAGTGATTTGTTAAAAAATTGAATTTTGAAATTATGCCAATGTTGGCCCAAGTTTAACGATGAATAATGCTTAAATGCTTGTAAGGCTCTCCAGTTTCTCTTTATACGCAGAAACAAAAATTCATTACCAAACATGACATCAAAAAACGCCCGCATTTCAATGTAACGCTGATCTGAATAAGGAAACCAATTCGGCTCAGATTCATAAGTACTTCGGCTGGTTAATCCTGCCACGGTATAAGTAAAACTTCGCAATCCCTCAGCGCCGTGATACCGTCCAAAGCCACTATTTTTTACACCACCGAACGGTAAACCCGAATGACCAATATTTTTAATAACGTCATTTATAGCCCAAGACCCCACTTTTAGATGCTTAGCTACCCGCTCTGCCTTTGCAATATCTTGACTCCAAACACTAGCATTTAAGCCAAAATCAGTATCATTTGCCAATTCAATTACTTCCGATACTGAGGTAAACTTCATCACGGGCAACACGGGACCAAAAGTTTCTTCACGCATAATGTTCATATCGTGGGTAACATCCCACAATACAATGGGATGCAAATATCGACCCTCTAATTTTAAAGCCCCAGATGCTTTAGCACCCTTTGCCAAGGCATCGTTATAGTGAGCTTCAATCACAGCAAATTGCTTTAGGGTAGTTAACCCCCCTAAATCACCAGAGCTACCATGCCCAACCTTGAGCTTAAGCACTGCCTCGGTTAGCTGGCGAATAAAATCTTGATAATAAGAGGCCTCGACATAACAGCGCTCAACAGACACACACACTTGACCGCTATTACTAAAAGCCCCATACAAAGCAGCATTGACTACCCGAGTTTGATTAGCATCAGCAAACACGACCATCGCATCTTTACCCCCTAACTCTAAAACAACGGGAATAGGATGCTGGGCCGCACTTGCCATGACGGCTCTACCCGCCGCGAGACTACCCGTAAAAAAAACCATGTCTGGGCGACTTGCTATCAATTGTTGCCCCGTTTCCGCAAAACCGATCACTTGTTGAACTAAATTTTCTGGCAAAGCCGACCTTG
This sequence comes from Methylococcaceae bacterium, assembly GCA_947454605.1. Taxonomy (GTDB): domain Bacteria; phylum Pseudomonadota; class Gammaproteobacteria; order Methylococcales; family Methylomonadaceae; genus Methylobacter_C. The sequence goes on from CANGLL010000093.1 coordinate 5,086, forward strand.
ATAATAAATCTATCAACAAATCACCCACGGGTAAGCTTAATTCAGACATTTTAAAAATGACCGAGTTACCCGTTATAAGCGCAGTCAGTATAGGAATTAGTGTCAATTGAAACGGAAAATTCCAAGGTGAAATAACAGCCACCACACCGAAAGGCCGACGCGCAATTTGAGCAGTAGATTTAGGAAACAAAATAGCAGGCGTAGTAACAGGCTCAGCATCCAAAATAACCGCGGCATTGTTTTGATAAAATCTTAATGTAGTCAGAACTGGATAAATTTCCCCCAGTAAAACCTCTGTTTTCACTTTACCTGTCGCGGCCATAATAACCTCAACAATAGCATCCATCTCCGCTTGAATAATGGCTTCAAGTTTTACTAATTTTTTAACACGCTGTTCAACCGTTAACGCTTCCCACAGACTAAAAGCATCCCTGGCCTTAGTCATTATTTTAATAACATCGTCTTTATGGGTAACAGAATAAGTTTTACCGTTCTGTTCAGTTAATGCCGAGACAGCTACTATCTCTTCACTCATGTTGCTAATCCAAATTTGACACCGTATTTTTTGCAAATCAATTTTGCCGAAATATGAGCAGACTCATAAATAGTCGGTAAACCACTACCGGGATGAGTGCCCCCACCCACTAAATAACATGAATCCAATTCTTGAAACTGGTTGTGTGGCCGCCAATATAAAAGCTGACTAAATTTATGCGCCAAACTAAAAGTTGCACCTTTAAAAACATACTCATCGGTTTCCCACGTTTTCGGCGTAATAATCTTTTCTTGTTCTATATGGGCACGGATATCAGTTAAATTTAAACGCGTTTCTAAGGTGTTTAATACTTGCTCACGCATATCAGCACAATAGGTATCCCAATCAGTATGACTTTCGTTATTAGGCGTGGGCACTAAAACATATAAAGCTGATTTTCCTACTGGCGCTAAGGTAGCATCATTGACGCATGCATTTTGGACATAAAAAGAGAAATCTTTACTCAGCGTTTTACTATGAAAGATATTGTTGATATTCGTTACATAATCGTCCGCAAAAGCAATCGTGTGATGAGGTAAATCGTAAAATTTATCTAAACCTAGATACAACATAAAGGTAGAACAGGAATACTCAAGTTTGTCTATTTTCTCGGGGCTATATTGTTTTAATTCATTGGGCTTAACTAAATGCGTCATAGCATGAGAAAAATCAGCATTGATAATGACATCATCAGCCAACATTTCTGTACCGTCTTGCAAGCGCACACCTTTTACTTTTTTATTTTTAATAACTAACGATTCAATCTCAGTATCAGTATAAATCTGCCCACCTTGTTCGATGATCACTTTAGCCATAGCCTCAGCAATTTTGTTTAACCCTCCTTTGACATGATAAATACCATATTCATGCTCTAAATAAGACAACATAGTAAATATAGCGGGACAATCCCAAGGTGACATGCCCAAATACTTAGACTGAAAAGAAAAAACTAAACGCATTTTTTCTTCTTTGAAATAATTACCCAAATTAGAAAACACACTATGGTTAAGTGCCAAATACGGAATCGCTTTAATTAAGTCCCACGAGAAAAATGCCTTGATGCTGGTATAGTCACGTTTGATACAAGGATAAAGTTTTTCAAAATGCTTTCCTTCCCGCTTTAAATAAGCGTCATATCCTGAACTACCTTCATTAAAACCTTGCTCCAATTCAGCTCGCATTTTATTTCTATCAGAAAACACTTGAATACTGCGATCAGAAAACAACAAACGATACATAGGATCGAGTTTAATAAACTCCAAATAGTCAGCACTTTTTTTCCCACATAAGGCGAACATATCATCTAATACATGCTTCATTAATAAGAAAGTCGGTCCCGTATCAAATATAAAATCACCCAATCTAATGGGGCGATTTCTACCACCTACTTCGTTATTCTTATCAAAAATAGTGACTTTGAAACCGCGTTTACTTAATAACATTCCAGCACAAAGACCTCCAGGCCCCGCACCTACAATGACAATATGTTTTTTGTTAGGCATAGAGATAAATAAATTGAATGATTGAATTTAAGGTATATAAATAAGGGGCTTATCACCGATTATTTCTAATAAAGACCAGGGATAAGTTTTTTTGTTCGAACAGCATAGTTCTGATAGTTTTTGCCAAAATAACTTATTAAAAGAGCTTCCTCAACACTAATTCGCTGGTTTAAAACATAAATGATAGGCAGTAACAAAACAAGCATCGCTAAAAAATCCCCCATAGCAATGCCTGTCGCAAAAAAACTAAGCAATAATCCGGTATAGGCAGGATGCCTTATGTAATGATAAAGTCCATGATCGATCAATAAATGTTCAGTTTGAATTACGACTGTTGTGCTAAAAAAACGACCTAAACTTTTTATTGCGCAAAATCGTATCATCAGGCCCATAGACATTAATACGAGAGCCATTATTTGCCGAAGCCCATAACTGATGGGAAATTGAGCTAACTGAAGCTGTTTAAAGACAAAAGCGCCAATAATCGAGAACACCACAGCTAACCAAATAAGTCGGTCTGATCGGTAACTCTTAACCAGTGAGAATGAATCATCAACCGATATACGCGTTTTATAAACGACAGCGACCTCCAAGACTATCCAAATGCCCGCTAATATTAGCCATAACTGCTGTATAAAGGTCATCCGCGTATTTCAAATTCTAATAATAAGTGCGTGGTAGAATCTAATAT
>CANGLL010000094.1 GCA_947454605.1 Methylococcaceae bacterium
GTAAGGCTTTTTTTATGCCTTATGCGCTCGTAGCTCAGCTGGATAGAGTAATCGGCTTCGAACCGATCGGTCGGGGGTTCGAATCCCTCCGGGCGCGCCATCTTTAAAAGAAAGCCTTACATTCGATTGTAGGGCTTTTTTTATGTCTGAAGATAATTGAGCGTTATAATCTTTCGCATGCTCTTGTTATATTAAACCCGAACTCTAACTTAACACTCGTATGAGAATCTGTTAATGGTTCCTGAAAACATAATTGCTTTATCATAAGAAAATTTAATTACTTATTATAAAATTAAGTGCAATTAAAGATTAAATGCCTTATGAGATTTTGACTTCCTATTATTAATAACTGGGGTTTACTAAATGAAAGAACCAATTAAAATAAAAACCGAAGACGGCTACACATTTTATCGTTTAGATGACGGTCGTTATGCAGACTCTTACGAAGAAAATAATATTGATATGAGCTGGAGTTCATTTTTTGAAATAACAACTACTTTTCACGATCAAAAAATAGGGTATTGCGTTTATTTTTAAGTATAGCTTCTTAACTAAAAATTCTAAAAAAAAATAGAGAGTATTCATTAATGACAACACCTAACGAAAAAATGGGGCAACTTTTAGCAAGCCCAGAATACGCAAAAGCCGTAGAGTCTTACACCAATAGATTTGTTAACGGGGCAGGGATGCAAAGGCCCGGTTCAGGTGGTTTTGCACTTTGGTTACTGTATTCTAATTATTTAAAGGCTACTGGAATGCCACCTCCAAGACATATTGCTATTCAACTCGCTAAAGATCATGGTTTAAATACAACCAGTGCAACTAATGCATTAGGAAAATGGTCGGCGTATCATGGTTTTCGTCCGCCACGAACAGGCGCTTATTCTGAAGGCCCTTTATAATTAAAGGCGGGCATGTGCTTCATTATTTATAGTGCACATGCCTTTTAATCTATTCACCCATTTCAACTAACCCGTCCACAATCCCCCCTTCTAAGATAAATCTAATTAGCGTCACAACTTGTCGTTAGTTTCTATTATATTTATTTCTAGTTTTAAAAAACTCAGTATTACTTAATTCTGTTAAAGCTGATTAATTTGCAAAAATTAAATGTAATTTTAATTATTGCAATTAATGTTAGAATCCAGACAAATAGTGTCCGCTTGATTTGTTATAACGTAGTCGTGACTACAAAACTATATTGAAATATAAATAATGGATAGTTTGATTAAACCATACAACACAAGAAAAGCCTCATTTGGTCGGCATGAGACTTTTTCTTTACGATACGCTTGGTTAACTAAAGGTTTTCAGGCTTTTACAACAAAGAATACGATATTTTCATCAGATGAATCCACCATAGAGCTTGGTGTAGGTAAAAATATGGTGAACGCCATTAAATATTGGTTACGAGCAACATCAATGCTTGTCGACAATGTTGATGGATTATCCGCTTCAGACATAGGCATAGCTATTTTCTCAGAAGATGGTTGGGATCCTTATCTGGAAGATGAAGGTACACTTTGGTTGATACATTGGCTGTTGGCCAGTAACTTTGAACTATCTACCGCATGGTATTGGTTTTTTAATTGTTTTCATAAATCTGAATTTACCCAAGATGAAGCAGCCGATGGCTTAGCAGAATTTGTCAAAAATAATCTGGTATCAAAACATTCAGAGAAGACTGTAAAACAAGAAGTTGCAATGATACTTAGGATGTATTCTCCCGCGAAAGTGACGCCTAAATCTATAGTAGAAGATAGCTTAGACGCGCCTCTTACCGCGCTTAATTTAGTTATACCCTCAGAAACATCACACTTTTATCGTTCATTCGCAAATATTAGACCGACATTGCCAGTTGAGATTATAGGGTTCGCAGTCAATGAATTTTTTAATCTGCGCCACGTTGACGCTATGCCAGTAAATGATTTGATGTATGGTCAAAAACACGGAATTGCTATCGGAAGCTTATTTAGAATGACCGAAAGTACTTTGTTAGCGAAGCTTGAGTTGTTGGTTAAAGAATATCCTAAGGTATTTCAGATCAATGAAACAGCGGGCATTAATCAATTTTATAGATTAGATAGCAAAATACCTTCAAAGCATTTTATACGTGACTATTACCAAACTGTAGCATGAACGATAACACTATGGACAATATCATCCAGCTGGATACACACTACACACGTTCAATTAACCTTGAGAGAGATGCAGATTCAAGTGAAGTATTAAATGCTTATATACCTACATCTAGAGCACTTTTGACGCTTAATCAAATCACAGACACATTTAGTGATAAAGCATGTCCACGCGCTTGGTCTTTAGTAGGGCCGTATGGTTCTGGTAAATCTTCTTTTGCTGCTTTTTTAGGACATCTATTAGAGCAAAAAGAGCATAAAAATAATGCTACTGCTATAGATATATTACAAAAATACAACCCAACTCTTGCCGATAAAATTAATGCTCATAATAACGATAATGGTTATTGCATTGTTGTATTAACAGGCAGTCCTGCTTCTTTAAGTAAACGTTTTGTTGATGCTTTATATCAATCCGCACAGCGTTACTTCGATAAAAAACCAAAGCCTTTAATACTAGACGAGTTAGCACAGGCAACAGAATCTGTATTAACTACCACCGAAATTATCAATTTATTAAAAAAATTGAAATTGGCTGTGAGTGAAATTTCAGGTAAAGGGGTGCTAATTGTTATAGATGAGTTAGGTAAGTTTCTGGAATATGAAGCAAGACATCAGGGCGATAATGATATTTTCTTACTTCAAGAACTTGCAGAGGCCGCTTTTCATGGTGGCGATGTAAACATTTTACTCGTTGTTTTAATGCATCAAGCCTTTGAACAATACTCAAAAGGCTTGGGTGAAGACTTAAAAAATGAATGGGTCAAAGTGCAGGGCCGCTTTGAGACAGTACCCTTTTTAGAATCAGCAGAACAAACCTTGCGGGTTATGGCAGCTGCTTTTAAACATCAGCTAACGGAACAGCAAACTAAAGATATTAATGGTTATGTAAATACCATAGTTAATGTTTTGGATAAACAAAGTGCTTTATTTCCCGGTTTAAATGTAATACCTGCTATTGAGATTTTAAGCCAATGTTACCCATTACATCCCATTGCCGCCTTAATATTGCCGACGCTTTGTCAGAAGGTCGCCCAAAATGAAAGAACGCTTTTTAATTATTTAGGCAGTCAGGAGCCTTTTGGTTTTAAAGATGCATTGAGCCGATTAGAAAATGTGGGTGATTGGGTCTTACCTTGGGAAATATTTGAGTATTTTATTCAAAATCAATCTGCATCAACAACAGATCATGTAACTCACAGGCGTTGGGCAGAAATTACTACCGCAACAGAACGCTTGGGCGACGCTAATGTTTTAGAAACTCAATTATTAAAAACCATTGGATTATTTAATATATTAGGTAGTCAAGCTGGGTTTAAAGCCAGTGAAGAAGTTTTACATTGTTGCTTTCCTAGCACAGTAAATGTTAAACAGTTATTAGCCAGTTTAGAAGCAAAATCTATTATTAATTACCGTAAATTTAGCTCAGAGTATCGAGTGTGGGAAGGTAGTGATTTTGAATTAGACGTTGCCGTTAAAGAAACGGTTCAACAAATAGGGCGTATTAACCTTGCTGAAACCTTAGCGCATCGGAATAAATTAGCGCCAATAGTTGCTAGAAAAAATCAACATTACAAAGCACGTTCTAATGCAGAAGTACTGGTGGCGAAACTGAGCAACTTATGTTTGGCTTAATTCATATTTTTCTAGTGAGAAAATATAATTGTAATTTTGGAAATAAAACTTATGAATGATTTTGAAAGTATGGTTGAGATTCTAAACCAACATTTAAGTTCAAATAAACAAAGTTGGTTATTCGGTGCTGGAATTAGTTGTGACGCAAATATACCACTTATGTATCCCCTCACAAAACGAGTTAAAGCCATTATTTCAGGTTCAGATAGCGACAAGTCTAAAAATAAGGAAATATATGAGTCGCTTGGAACCGATCTTGACGAAACTACAGCACATATTGAACATTACTTAAGTCATTTAGGTGACTTGATAGCTCTTGCAGAACGCTCCAAAGATAAGTCAGCATCAATTAACAGTACTAAATATAATCAGCAAGAACTTAGAGATTTATATTTAGCAATTGTTAAGGCTATAGGTGAGACTGTTCGATATGGATACAAGAAAATTGATGATAAAACAGAAGAAATTGGTTGCCTTGATACCCCCCTAGTTGAAATTACTTCACACATATCCTTTCTTAAAGCCCTATTTCGAACACGATCAAATCTTATATCCCGCTCAAAAATTACATTTTTCACAACTAATTATGACACATTGCTTGAAGATGCAATGGGGTTAGAAAAGATTATGGTTATAGATGGTTTTTCAGGTGGCTCTGTGGGTTATTGGAATCCAGATGAGGCATTTAAAACCAACTCAACACTGGGGCAATGTTATTTATGCAAACTACATGGTTCGATTGATTGGCATCAAAATATTGACACTGGTTTAGTAAGAGTAAGATACGGTACGAAATACCAGTCTGATCTTTCTGAAATAATGATCTATCCACAAGCAACAAAATATGTAGAAACTCAAAAAGATCCTTTTGCAAGATTGTTCTCTATATTCCGATCAGTATTAAGATCAGATGATGCGAATGTTTTTATTTGCTGTGGCTATAGTTTTGGGGATGAACACATTAACTCAGAAATAGAATCAGCGCTTAATTTGTCCTCAAATATCACCCTTATTGCATTTGCACAAGAAGCGCCTAACGATAAAGAAAACATCATAATCAATAGAAGATTAGATGCTTGGCTCCAAAATGCAAAGTTTAGTAAGCGGGTATTTGTTGCTGGAGAAAAGGGTATTTATAATGACTCATTAATACCTATTAAACCTGATTCCAATACAACATTAAACTGGTGGAAGTTTTCTGGTTTAACTGAGTTTTTGAAAACTGGAGAAATTGAATGAGCGCACTATTCGATCCAAGACCAGAGTTAAGAATTGGTAAAATTCTTGAAGTTAATGGTAGTAGCTTACGTATTGAATTAGATAGAAAAATATCTGAACTAACTCGATCAATTGATGGACGTGTTTACCCAGTCGGGCAAATGGCAAGTATCATTAAAATACATTTTGGTAGAAAAATACTTTTTGCTTATGTTCGCATGTTAAGAATGCGTTCTGACTTATTAGCAGAAGAAGGTAAAGCTCCCATTGAGGCGGGCGATGATTCACGGATTTTAGAAGCTGATCTTTTTGGGGAAGGCTCATGGAGTAATAAATCTGGCACGTTAAATTTCTCCCGTGGCGTTGAAACATACCCTTTACCATTACAAGATGCTTTTTTGTGCCTCAATGAGGAGTTAGAAAATATATACCGTGGAGCCGAAGGCATTGCAGAAGCTCAAACTATTAGCCCAATGATACCTATCGGTAATTATATCGGTAGTAATAATGCCATTTGCAGAGCAAATATAGATAAGCTTTTTGGTCACCACTGTGCAATTCTCGGGTCAACTGGTTCTGGAAAGTCAGGAACTGTTGCTTCCATTATTCATTCTGTTCTTGATTATCAGATAAAAGATGAAAGTCTTAGTCCCAGAATAATAATGATTGATCCACATGGCGAATATGCAGCAGCTTTTAATGGAAAAAATAAAGATAAAAACAAAGCAGTTGTATACAAAGCTTATAACGAAGCGTCAATCAGTAGTACTGAAACACAGCAACTAAAGCTTCCATATTGGTTAATGTCTAGTGATGAATTACGGTCGTTAATTATCGGTAAAACAGAATACGAAGCGTCATCCCAAAATAATGTGATTTATGAAGCGTTATCCTATGCAAGAATGCAAAATGTAGGGATAGTAAAAAATTTAGGGGATGACCCATCAGGTGAAGCTGAATTGGAACCTGAATTTAATAAAAGTATTGATGACATATTAAGCTTTGATCGTGATAAGCCGCTTCCATTCGAACTTTCTGAGTTTGTTAAACATATTGATAAAGTTCAAGGTAGAGCTAAAGGAACTAAAAAGGATCTTTCATTTACTGATAGAAACAAAAATGGGATTAACTCTATATTAAAAAAGCTAAGAATCCTGAGAGCAAATCCTCAATTGAGTTTCATTATGGATGAATTAACTGCTGGTTCACCAACACTTGATGAGGTTTTATCTCAATTTGTCGGTGTTAATGATACAAAATACCTAAGAATTATTGATATATCAGGCTTGCCTAATGAAGCGGCTGGGCCTTTAACTGCATTAATCGCTCGGCTCTTGTTTCAATATAAACTCTGGCAAACAAAAGAAGAAAGGAAATCTGACCCTATATTGTTTGTTTGTGAAGAAGCTCATCGCTATGTTCCAAACCATGGAGAAGCACAGTATAAAGAAGCACAAGAAGCTGTTAGGCGGATAGCCAAAGAAGGCAGAAAATATGGGATTGGTTTAATGTTAGTTTCACAAAGACCCTCTGATGTAGAAAGTACGGTTTTATCGCAATGTAACTCTTGGCTGATATTGCGATTGACTAATTCAAATGATCAACAACATGTTGCAAAGTTCTTACCTGATAGTTTAGCCGGACTTACAAGTATGTTATCGGCGTTAACTCGAAGAGAGGCTCTTTTTGTTGGCGAAGCCGCAGCACTACCAAGTCGTATTCGCATAAATAAACTTCCGTTAGAAAAACTACCTGATTCCCATGATATTAGTTTTATAGAGGGTTGGATAAATAAGCCCACAACGACCGAAAAACTAAAAGAAATTACTGACAAGTGGACTGGTAAAGTTGAATCATCTGCAATAGATATGAGTAATAAATAAATCTGGATTGAAAACTAGCAATAGGCTTTTATCACTTTATGTCAAAATTCTATGAAATAGAACCAAAGTTAGAAAACTACTGGCGTTCAATTATTCTGTTTGGTCGTAATGTTGCCTCGTACAAATTTGCCTTAGCCAAAGCGTTATATGACTTAAAAGATAGTGGTGATACAGTTATCACCTTGGATAAGTTGGCCGTACCATTCGCAAAACACGTTTCTGAGCATTTAATTATTTGTGATAAACAAGCGACTTCAGCAAGTAGCCCTTTCTTAAGTGCCTGTCGTGATTTTAACGCTCAAAAAATTACACATGAGCGATTAATAGATTTAACTGTTCAGAATGGGTTTAAATATGTAATTGATGCTTTCCACAATGTTCATGAGGAAGAGTTACCAAAACGTTTTTTTATAGATGAACGAAAAACTAAAGGTGGTATTATCTTAACGGATAATTTTTATCGTTTAGGTGAGCAATACCAATATGATAATCTGGCCGCAGAAACTGAAGCACGGTGGCGTTTAGTTGAAACAGCATGGGAATTAAATGTACCTAAACATTTAATTCAGATTGATTACAAAGAAGAAAGTCGAGAATTTTTCGCTGATAATAAATTACGCCGGGTTCCTGTAACAGCGGCTAGTCCATCTTTAAATGGTTATCAAAAAGGGCGATGTTTTTATTGTTTCAGGGAGATTTCAATTGATAATAATCACCAAGACTTTGCCGATGTGGATCATTTCTTTCCACATGACTTAAGAAAATGGCTCTATATGATTTATAGTGGGTGGCACTATATAATAAGATAATGAATAGTGAAACTTTATTTAGCATGGCTTTAGGCTTGCATACACCTTGGCAAGTCAAAGACGTGAGCTTTTCTGCCGATGACAAGCACCGTAGTGAACTTCA
>CANGLL010000095.1 GCA_947454605.1 Methylococcaceae bacterium
TAGCACCGAAACAGAACTTTTAGAAACGGTTGATGATCAGATTGAGCCAGATATTCGTATGGCCACCCCTAGCCTTATCCAATTTAGTCTTATCGCAAAAGATGCAATCGGTTTTAATGGGTTAGACCTCCAAAGTGCGTTCAACATTGTTGGATTAGTGTACGGTAGTTTAAAAATATATGAACGCTTAGATGCTAACAGATTAGTGGATTACGGCGTCGCTTGTATGAAGGAGCCCGGTACATTTCCGGATACCGATTTAGAGAACTTTTATTGCCCAGGCTTAGTCTTTTTTATGCAACCTGGCGTATTAGATAATGCCCATGAAATATTTGATGATTACATAGAAACGTTACAAATATTAGCTATAGAACTTAACGGCACCATTCTAGATCACAAAAAACAAGTCTTAACCGACGATACTATTCAAGCCATACGCTTAAGCTTGTAAAACCACTTATAGACTTAGGCCCTTGAATACGCGTTATTACGACCTAATTGCTAAAATAACCCAGTGGGATCATGAATATTACGTTCTTGATGATCCTACTGTCTCTGATGCTGAATACGACAGCAGCTTTCGGGAATTATTACAAATTGAATCGGCCCAGCCCGAATTAATTACGCCAGAATCGCCTTCTCAAAGAGTGGGTGCATCACCTATTCAAGATTACATAAAGATAGAACACAGCGTCCGCATGTTGTCGCTCTCTAATGCTTTTAGTCTAGAAGAAACCTATGCTTTTTTTGAAAAAGCCGCGAAAGAATTAAACATCGATAGCGTTTCTTTTAATGTCTATAGTGAACCTAAACTAGATGGATTAGCGATTTCGATTTATTACGAAGGCGGCCACTTAGTTTATGCTGCCACCCGTGGAGACGGTCAAGTGGGTGAAGACGTTACGCATACGATTAAAACCATAAAATCTATTCCTCTTAAATTATCAGCTGATCAACCCCCAAAACGTATTGATATACGCGGTGAAGTGTTTATGCCAAAGCAAGCTTTTGAAAAACTAAATCGCTTGGCCACAGAAAACAACTCTAAAGTATTTGTAAACCCAAGAAATGCGGCGGCCGGAAGTATTCGGCAAATGAATCCGAAAATTGCTGCGGAACGTGACTTGCAATTTATCCCCTATGGCATGGGTACTTATGAAGGTGATAAAGCGTTTACAAAACACTCCGATATCATGGGCTATCTGCATAGCTTGGGATTTAAACTAAACCCACATTGTTTTAATTTTGTCGGCACGTTTGATAACTTCACACAAAACTATGACTTTATGGCTCAACATCGGTCAGAATTACCGATGGAAATAGATGGCATTGTTTATAAAATTGATGACCTTACACTACAGAATCAGTTAGGTTTTATTGCTAGATCACCTAAATGGGCCGTGGCTCGTAAGTTTCCAGCTCAAAATGAAAGCACCCAATTATTGGCCGTTGATTTTCAAGTCGGGCGAACCGGTGTATTAACCCCGGTTGCTCGCTTAGCGCCCGTCTTTGTCGGGGGAGTCACCGTCAGCAACGCTACCCTTCATAACATGGATGAAATTGAACGCTTGGGTCTGTGCATAGGCGATGAAGTAGAAATCCAACGAGCGGGTGATGTCATCCCTAAAGTCGTTAAAGTCATCTCAGTTGGCTCAGAAAGAATGCCTATTACAATGCCTGATAATTGCCCTGTCTGTCAGTCCATTGTAGAGCGTACAGAAGGCCAAGCTTCCTTTCGTTGTACGGGTGGCTTAACGTGTGGCGCCCAAAGTGCAGAACGCATCAAGCATTATGCCTCTCGTAAGTTTATGAACATTAATAACTTGGGGACTAAATTAATCGAAGTCCTTTACGATACCGGTAAATTAAAAACAATAGCTGATATTTATCAGCTTAAATCAGAGGATATTGCCGATTTAGAAGGCCAAGGTATCAAAAGCGCCCAAAATGTATTAGATTCAATTGAGAGTTCTAAAACCACCAAATTAGGCACTTTTATCGGCGCATTAGGCATACACGAAGTCGGTGAAGAAAGCGCCAAAACAATCGCTAAACACTTTTGTAATCTAGAAGCCATTAGCCACGCCACTTTAGAAGATTTAATGGCCGTTCCTGATATTGGGCCTGTAATGGCGAAAAACATCGAACACTTCTTTAAAGATAATACCAATCAACAAATTATTGCCGATATTATTGACGCAGGGGTGACTTGGCCAGACGAAATCCCGCCCTCACCTAATGAGCAACCTCTGTTAGGTCAAACTTGGGTACTCACTGGGACATTAGAGAAACTAACGCGTATTGAAGCTAAAGAAATCTTAGAAAAACTAGGTGCTAAAGTAGCAGGCTCTGTTTCTAAAAAAACGGATTGCGTTGTCGTCGGAAAAGAGGCCGGATCAAAACTTAAAAATGCTGAAGCTTTGGGAATTAAAACACTTGATGAAAATGCTTTTTTAGAGACTTTTAAACTCTCTTAATAAGGAAAGGTATTAATCCAAACTCACGGATTAATACCTTTCCTTAAAAACTAGGTCTTAATAAAACAACTCTTTTCTGCTGATGCCTCTGCTTCTTTTAAACGCGTACGTAAATCTTTTGATTGAGCAGGATCTCTAAACACTGCACCTGCATCACCTGTTTGGCCTTTACTCAAGTAAGTGAATGTTTTGGCAGATTCATAATCACTAAAGCTCAACTTTTCAGCGATCTTATCAATCTTGCAGCCACAACCATATTGATTAATGTAATTAAGACCACCATGCTGAGCTACGCAATTTAGTACATATTCAACACGATCACGGGTTGGATAATCATTAACGATGGTCGTTGTTGTTTCAACGGGAGCAGATTCAACTGTTTTTTCTGGTAGAGTAGTACAATTACTCAATAAAACCATTAATGTACTGCCTACAACAGCCCTAAAATAATTATTTCTCATAGGTAATTCTTCATCCTTTTAAATAAAACATAACGTACACGTTAAAATACAATGGCCTCATTTTAACTGAAAAATTCTTTATTGCTCTACTAATGTAAATCATCAGCATGATATCGAAACAAACTACTTTAGCGGGTGTCATCCTAGCAGGTGGCCAAGCAAGACGCATGGATAATGCCGATAAAGGCCTAGTCAACTTAAACGATAAACCTCTTGTTAGCTACATCATTAGCGCGCTTAGCCAAGTGGTTGATAATATTTATATCAGTGCAAACCGCAATGTCAAAAGTTACGAGAATTTAGGTTACCCCGTCATCACGGATCAAACCCAAGATTTCTCTGGCCCTTTAGCAGGCATCCTTAGTGCGATGCATACAACGCAAGCTGACATTTTATTGGTTGTACCCTGTGATTCACCTTTAATTAAAGCGGAGCACTTACAACAACTCCTCAACACTCTTAGCATTAAAGAGATAGACGTTACCGTTGCATTTGACGGAGAAAGATTACATCCGGTCTTTTTAGCGCTGAGTACAACATTGAAAGAGAGTTTAACGATCTATTTAGCCAGTGGCGAACGCAAAGTAGAAACTTGGTTAAAACAACAACGCTGGGGAATCACAGACCTCAGTGATGATAAGGCCGTGTTCACCAACATTAATACCTCTGAAGAACTCGCCACCCTCGAGGCGCAATTAAAACTATACCAATAAAGAACTAACGCGCTGTATTGGGCGTTGTTGCCGTTGGGTAATGATAATAACGGGTTGCATTATCATTTTTGGGCGCCGTAGCAGGTTTACTGGTTGGAGTTGGAGTTGCTGTAGTTATTGGCTTGGCAACAACACCCGTCTGACTCAATACTGGATTCACAGAACCAATGGGTTTATTGAGAACATTATTAGTCGGCACTTTAGGCACCAGCTTAATTTCTGGCTTTTGCGGTATTACAGGGCTACCTAGTTTCTCTAAAGGCTTCACAACAGGCGGTTCCAACTGTTTGGATTGCTCTACAGCACCGTTTTGCAATGGCTTGGATATCACCTGCCCGCTAATAACGGGCGTCTGTGGTGTTTTAGGTGATGGAATGACAGGGGCTTTCTGTGCTCCACTCGACGGCATTGTAACCTGTGGCTGTTGAATGGGTTTAACGGTTACTGGCGTACTAACAGGAGCAATTAACTTATTAACTGGTTTATCTATGCCCGTCTGTACCGGTTTATTCGGAGCCGTTACGGGAGGTGGAGGTGCAGAAACTGTTTTTGTTATTTCTTTAACGACTGATGTAACAGGGGCTTGCACTTTTGTAACGAGTTTCTCCGCTGTAAGTGGGTTTATCGGTGTTGCCGCTTTTACTGAGGTAGTTACCGGTTTTTCAGGTGTCAAAGGCTTTACAGTTTGGACTGGATTGGGTGGTGTTACGGGTTTATCAACAGAAACAGGTTTTTCAATGACTGGATCAACCGGTGTGACTATTTTAGGTTGTATAACGGTAGGCTCAACATTGAGTTGAGTCGATATGACTGACACATTATTCCCTGTATTTTTATCTAATGGATTAGAAAGCTTCACCGGGATCGTATTATTAATTAAAGGTGATAAAACCGGCTTTAAGAACTTAACAATCTGTACCGGTAAAGAACTGGTAAAGTGATACTGCCCTGCGTTATCTCCTTCTACATAAGCCGTAATAACACCAAAATAGCGTTCGCCTATAAAAAATGTAAACGTAGCGGCTCGACTGATAAATTTAGACTCAACTACTTCACCACCCGCACTCATAGATTGCTTACGATGATCGCCCGTACCTGTTTTGCCACCAACAGAAAGCGGAACACCGTCAACATTAGCATACACATTATTAAGTCGAATGGCGGTACCCCCTGCTACAACACCGACTAAAGCACCCCGCGCAGCCTTTGCTATTTCGGGTGCAAAAATACGTTCACCTTGGTCAACGCCTTTCTTAAGAATTGTTTCGTATGGCGTCCCTTCCGCATAATGCAAACTTTCGAATCGAACGACGGGCATTTTTACGCCATCATTAACCACAATACCCATTAAATCCGCTAATGCCGCGGGTCGATCGCCCGATGCACCGATAGATGTCGCATAAGACGGGGTTAATTCTTCAAAGGGATACCCTACCCGTTTCCAAGCCGCATGGATCTTATTAAACGCTTCTTCTTCTAAAAGTGTCAGGATCCGTTGTTGTTGCGCAGCGTGTCGATTATTCTTAAATAACCATCGATACACTTGTTGTCGTGGCTCAGTACTCGCAGCCACCGCTTCTTTAAACGTAGCACCCGGGTGTTGCGTTAAATAGCCGACTAACCATAATTCTAAAGGATGAATCTTAGTAATATAGCCTTGGTCTTGTAAATCAAATTTATCAATAGAATATTTATTGTATAAATCATAAACATCTTCACCTGATAACTCTTCTTTATCTAAATGTTTATTTAGAAATGCACTTAGAGCCATTTCATCCGCTTCGGGATTAACGGCTCTAAATAACATCGTAAAACGTGACGCCTTAGCAAAAACTCGCTTAGTCAACATATCCAATGCTTCAGCGGGCGTTTTACCTTCATAGCGCACATAAAAACGGTGTAAAAATTCTTGCCCTTCGTTATCAGCAAACTTCTGCAAATACTCTTGTCTTTTAGGACTGTCTTCGCTGTCTAACCAACGGGCAATACCTTCCGGTTTATAAAGATGATGATATACAATTTCACGCATCAATCGTATAAACACCAAGTTAACAGAATCTCTCAAGGCATCCCGAATAGACATGATCTTACTGTCTTCATCAGAAGTAAAATTATTAAAGTGATGTAAACCGCCGCCGGTAAAAAAGTACTCACCCGGATTGGCTGAATAAGGCTTATTCAAAGCATTATTTAATAATTCTTCCAGCCCGATCTTTGGCGATTTAATCAGCTGACCAATAACCCAATGCGTTAAATCGTCTTTCGGATGTATTTCAATTTGACTCAATGCCTGACTAGAAAAGCCTTTATGCTGTTGGTAAACCTCAGTGACTAACTCAAGGTAATGTACCATGGTTCTAAATTTAGACGTTGACCCTAAGTCAATGCGGATCCCTTCATTAATGTCTAAAGGTTGATCAAAATTATCTGTTTGAATGCGTAGTAAATTGCCCGCCTTACTCTTCTCGAATAACATCAAGCTATAAACAATCGGTTTAAGATTAGTCGTCTCATTCAACATTCTAAAACCCATAATGCCTGCATTACGGGCTTCTTCAGGTTGACTTAACTTCTTTAACGCATGCATAACAGATTGTTGTGTAGCAAAATCAAGCGTACTCTTAACCGTTAAATCTAAACGATCTAAATCATAATTCGATTTGATACCCAGCGTATTAGCCAGTCTTGCTCTCAGTACGTTTTGCGTTTTTTTCTCAGAATAAAACGGCGTCGGCATAGTATCTATAACAGACGGTCTAACACTGTTAGCTTTTAAGGCGGCATCTCTTAACGCATTCGAAATAATGCCCTGTTTTGCCATAACCCCTAAGTACTTATCAGTTAAGCGTTGTAAGGCGTCGTAACCTTTACCCAAGAGATAAGAAGGCCGTCTTTGCGATAAAAATATACTTAAAACTTGTCTATATGCAACCGCTTGTTTTTGAGTAATACGCTTGGGTGGCTTAATCGCATCCGCACTTAATAAACGATTAATCTCATTCATATCCGCACCAAACCAAGCGGATAAACCATCGCCCAAGCCATGAATTTCACCCAATTTTGCCGTGGCCGCTAAAGGCATTGAGTTGAGATACGATAAAGCAATTTCTTGACGCATCGCCCGTGTATCAGGCCCCATCATATAAGCACGGAGAGACGCCGTACCCATTTGACGGAACTTATCTAACACACCGTTCGTATAACCGTTCTTAGAGTGGCGATACTTTTCTAATTGAGTGGCTAAGGTACTACCACCCGGTACCGCTTTAGTCGCACCCATTTTATGGGCCATTAATTGAAGACCCGCAAAGCCTAACCTATCCCATTCAATAGCCGGATTTACTGTCACATTGTCTTGACCCAACAACTCCCGGTTTTCAATATATAACAAGGTATCCATGATAACGGGCGGTACCGAATTAAAATCGGGGTAACCAAAGGCAGGATAAATCGCATTAAAGATCACTTGATCCGATTTATCAGTAATACGTAAACCGGCTTGAGCTTTTTCATGATAAATATTGAACAGACCATAATCTGCCAACTCGGTCATCATGGGCGAGAAAGTCGCCTGAGAGGTGATGTGATAACCTGTTTTTTCTAAGCGTTTAATCACTTCAGGCAATAAGGTATAGCCTAGGCGTTGATCGTAAGGGCCGTATTCAGGATAGCGAATGGAAGTACTAGGGCCTTTATTTAGAGTAAAACCCAATTGTTGACTGATGGAAGAAAGATATTTAGCCTGAAATCTTGATGTTTTAACTTCATCATGGATCAACTTTCCAATAGTGAAGCACACAATAAAGCCCATGACTACAGTATACATAGTCAGTAAAATGGGTAAATATTTGTTGGGTTTTTTACCTCTAGGAACAGGACGCCGACTGCTCATAATTAGATTTTATTAATCTCAAGTAACATCCCACGGCTTAAAGTCTGCATTTTCGATATTTAATTAGGATGTTGGCGATGGTTAAAATGAGAATAAGTGGTAACACTATTAGCTATAGGTTAATTATAGCAAACTCTAATAATAAAAATGAGCGTCTATTCGTCA
>CANGLL010000096.1 GCA_947454605.1 Methylococcaceae bacterium
AAATCACCACTTACACATAGCTGTTTACGATTATTATCCGTTATAGAATTAGATGTTTTTAAGGATAACTCATGAGCAAAACCATCTCCTGTATACACTACCCAATATTGAATAACTTGATAACGAATAAATAGCATTATCAATACCAACATAAAAAATAATGCTTTTAAAGCATCACATTTCATTACCAAATAACCATTCCACTTAATAAATTTCTTAAATTACTTAGATAATACCAATCGAATGTGACTATTTTACGACTAAAATCATTACGATAATTGACAGGCTTAATTACTTCTCTGAAATAATCAATAAACCTTTAAATACTAAATCAGGATCAATGATGGCGGGGAACTCTAAGTACATGACAATAGTCTTTGCATCCCCTCCCGTCAGAATAAGCTGTGTGCCGATTGCTTGTTGTTTTATCACTCGTTCAATTAAACCAACAGCCGCATACAAAGTACCATTATAAATACCAGCCTCTGTCGCATTTGCCAAACCTTCTGGGTAAGCGGATTGCTCATACGATAAATTAGCCGTCTCCCTCGCCAAAGATTTTTTCATCATTGCCAAACCCGGGGTAATTAAGCCACCTTGATGTGTGCCATCTGCAGCAAGCACATCCACCGTAATCGCTGTTCCACAATCGACAATACAACTTGCACTTGGGTAATGATGATGTGCTGCTATTAATGCCAACCAACGATCCACACCTAACTTATCAGCCTGTTCGTACGCGTTAGTGACCCCATAAGCCTGTGCTTGTGATTTAACCACAGTCATCTGCACATTAGGCCAGAGCTCATTGATAACCTCGGTTACTAAAATCACTGAGGCATGTGTAGACACACTGGCTATAAATACCTGTTCAGGCGGGTTGAGCATTGACCATGCCTCTGATAATTGTGCATGGGTAACATCTCTATTAGCGATGGAGGCTGTATTTAACGTATTTTGTTTATCTAATAGCGCCCATTTAAGACGACTATTCCCGCTATCGATGAGTAATGTCATAAGCCTGACGCACTAAAACTCACTTCACCTGAAGCATAGGCTTGCACACTCCCATCCTGTTTTTTTAGCAGTAATAAGCCTTGATCATTAATGCCTTCCACCACGCCTTCGATAGTTTGTTGTCCCACATATAGAACAGCCGACAACCCTTGTAAGCAATCATAACTGCGCCACTCTGCTAGATACGGTGCAATACCCACTTGCTCATAACGCTTAAGGATCGATAATAATTCATTTAAAACAGCACCAGCCAACTTATTTCTGGAAATGGGTTTACTCGTTAACTTCGTTAAATCTGTCCAATCTTGTGTAATCTCTTGGCCTTGTGACTCACTTAAAAACAAATTTAATCCCAAACCAATCACGACCGAACACGGACCATCTGACTCACCTGACACCTCAATTAAAATACCGCCTAATTTCTTTCCCTGACAATAAATATCATTGGGCCACTTTAAACCAACATCAGTAAAACCGTGCGACTTTAAGACTCGAATAGCGGCGACACCGATTGCTAAACTTAAACCAGAAGTACTGGCAATACCACCTTGTTGAAATCGCCATAACACTGACAAATATAAGTTGCAGCCATAAGGCGAAATCCATTGTCTGCCTCGTCTGCCCTTACCCGCTGTTTGATGTTCTGCAAAACAAGCAAAACCTGAAGTTACATTATTTTGGGCAAGTTCGGCTAAATAACTATTCGTTGAAGGTAAGGTATCATGTACTTCTAATGTAGAAAGAATAGACTGATTAACTTCAGATACTGACGCTAATATTTTGGACGGCTCTAGTAGCTCAAGAGCTCTTTCTAAACGATAGCCTTTACCACTCACAGCCGAATGATGAAGACCTAACACAGACAAGCCATTTAATTGCTTACAAATAGCCGAACGACTTACGCCCAACAGTTCAGCTAATTCCGTTCCCGAATGAAACTCCCCATCAGACAGTAACGCTAGTATTTGTTTTTGTTTTTCGGAAATTAACACAGCCAAGTCTTTTATAATAAAAGACCGAATTATACGACAAGCCTAAGTCCAATGAGGGAGAAAAAGACCTTACCAATGCAAAGCACGTAAACGAGAGAACTTCTTCCTTTGATGCTCATGCATCCGTAACATCACATTCACTAGCGCATCGATAGCGTCAACAATATAGGGGCCTTTATTAAGCATTACACATTCGGCTCTAACTGCCATCGCCGCATCCGTAAATTCAGGTCTTGAACGCGTCCCTTTCTTAGCGATTGATTCGAGTACCTGCGTCGCCCAAATGACAGGGACATGTGCTGCTTCACATAACCAGAGTAACTCCTCTTGGATTTCTGCCAACCGTGCACTACCCAACTCTACGGCTAAATCACCCCGCGCGATCATAATACCTAGATGGTGTCGCCCAATTGTGCCTAAAATAATTTCGGGTAAATTCTTAACCGCTAGGTTTGTCTCAATTTTAGCGATAATAGGCATACTAGATGAATTACGTTTTGCCAACTCTTTCATCAGATAATCCATACCCGCTAAGTTTTCAACAAAAGAAAACCCCACAAGATCAGCATGGGCACACACAAAATCTAAATCAGATAAATCTTTATCTGTTAGCGGCGACAGTTCCAAGGTAGCTTCTGGAAAATTTATACCTTTATCACTTTGTATTCTAACCCCACTGGGCTTTGCCACAGTCACTTGCAATAACGCACCTTGCTCTGATATTTGTTGAACTATCGCACCTAACTTTCCATCATCAATCCAAACTAGTTGCCCCACTTTTAACTGCCCAATAGCGGATGATAATGTACAGCCTATTTGAGCGGGACTTATCAAGGCTTCACCCTTATAAATAGCCGGCTTACCTAATACGTCTTCTGTTGTAAGCAGTAATAATTGGTCTTTAAAGAGCCTAATCTCTAGGGGTTCGCCTATAAATTCACCCAACTGAAAATTGGCTTCTACAGAGTGTTTCTTGTTTTTATGTTTTTTTATAATGCTTAAATTAGAGCTTGAGACTAAATAAGCACTCTTATCAGAGCTGACTAACCAATCATGGTCAGACAATCTCTTTTCAACTTTTAATGCTCGCGATTTTTTTTGATTATCAACAAAACCCAATAATTGACCTGGCATAAAATACTGAGTCACTTCTTTTGGAACACTCACTCTAAATAAAGCATTATCGGCAGGGGTACTTTGGCTATCAGTCGTTAAAATTAAATAGGCGGGGGATATTACTTTGCCAGTGCTATCTTTTTTTACACGGATATGATGAACGGCAGGCCCAGGCATAATGTCAGCCGTACGAATTTTATGACCGGCCAAATCCATCAATACACGGCACGCTTGTCCAATCTCTTGTTCAGCAAGTCGTATGTTATTGATCATACTTGCCCAGACTTCAATATTGTCATGTGCACAGTTTATGCGTGCACACGTCATACCTTTTTCAAATAAAGCTTTTATTAATTCATAATCCCAAGCGGCTTCAGTAGACAAAGTTACCATTACATGAGCTTTACCTTGACCCTGACTAGACCCAAACAAATCTTTCGTATGTTGCTTTAGTAATAATTGACCCCGATTAAAACTGTAAGCATCACTGTTTTTCTGACTAGGTAAATAGGCATCATCAGTAGACCGTTGGAGAATATCAATCAGAATATCGAAGGTTGATAGCACCGAGGCCTCAGCCCGACCTAAGGAGGTTAAAGCCGATTGCGCTAAACGATCTTGCAAATGACGAAGATCATACTGACGCATGGCTAGATAATGACATAGATTTAAGGCGCTTTCTGTATAGAGCCCATCAGGAAAATTATCCTGATATATTTGTAAACGCTGTAAGGCATTGGCGTCTATCTGCTGACGTAACTCTGTTACATCAACCAATATCTCTTTTAAGATATCAACGTACGGATCATTATTAGCGTTTGTAGTCATTGTCATTTTGATAAGCAGGCTTGATTAATACATTACAAAAATTAAGGAAACCATACAGCATCATTATGACTATTTGATTAAATAATAAAACTCATCTTCAGTCATATTTAAGGTATTTAAAGCGTGCATCATCGGGGGTGCCTTCTAAGGCACTTCCGGCTTGTACACCCGGCTGCCACATCACAACTTCTTCTATCTTTTTAGCCAATTCAAAATCTTTATTAGTAATACCTTTCGCCGCATGATTCTTTAATTTAACAATCACGAAGGCATACGAAACCGTCAAATCAGGATGATGAAAGGCCGCCTCGGCTAAATGCCCCACCGTATTAACCACCATTAAAGTCCCTTTCCAGCCCGCTGTTTTATATTTACGGCGAATCCAACCGTTTTCTAAATACCAATGCGCCAATTCATCGACTAAACGCGCATTAACTTCGTCATCTGTATAAACGTCATCATGCTTAATTTCTCTCCAGCTCATCTGCACTCTCCTCTGATGTTAATCGTAATTTTGAAGCATTTTATATGCGTTTTTCGTGCACTGCCAATCGCATTTCTCGTCGCAATAACGCGCGTCTTATTTCATCTGCAATGAGCAGTAATAAAGCAAAGGGTAAACCTAATAAACTCTCTACCCCACTTAAAGGGGCTGTGCCAAAGATCAGTTGTAAAGTCGGCACATAAGAAAGGGCTGCCACCAAACTTAACTCAAGCGCAATACCCAACCAGATTAACGGATTGGCAAATAATCGCTTCGTAAATACGCTGCGGGTATGCACACTGCAAATTAAGACATTAAACACTTGGCATAGGATGACTGCGGCAAAAAAGGCGGTGACGGCTGTTTTATAAAGCACTGTAGATTCTGGCAATACAACTCCCCAATGCCATCCGCCTTGATACAAGACTACAAAGAAAGCGAAAAAGCCGGCGGCCGCTTCTAATAAACCGACGACGCCGTAGCTTCTGATTAAAATGCTTTTAGTCAGCAATCTTTCTGAGCGTTTACGAGGCGGTAAACTCATTACATCTGAATCAGGTGGTTCTTTTCCTAAGCCTAAAGCGGGCAACATATCAGTGCCTAAATCAATGCTTAAGATTAATAAAACAGTTAAAGCTAAAGGTGCGCCTAAGGCTATAAAAGCAATGAACGGTAACATCTCAGGTACGGTATGACTCAAAATATAGGCTATAAACTTCTTAATATTGGTGTATATCGTCCGGCCCTCTTCAATGGCTTTAACAATGGTGGCAAAGTTATCATCCATTAACACAATATTAGCCGCCTCTTTTGCAACCTCGGTGCCTGATAAACCCATTGCCACCCCCATATCGGCATTTTTTAAAGCGGGTGCATCGTTAACACCGTCACCCGTGACCGTCACCACCTCACCTTTCTTTTGCAGGGCTTTAACAATCTGAAGCTTTTGTAAAGCAGAGGTTCTGGCAAACACCAATTCCTGTTGATCTAATACTATCGAAAACTCCGCCTCTGTCATTTGCGCTAACTCAGAACCTAATATGACTTGGCCTTTACCGGTATACAAACCGACTTGTCGAGCAATAGACTCTGCGGTGACATGATAATCGCCGGTAATCATAAATATTCGAATACCTGCAGAACGACATTTATCAATCGCTGCAGATATCTCAGGACGCGGTGGATCCAGCATCCCTACTAAGCCAATATAAACAAAGTTTTCTTCGACTAAAGCAGTATTACTTTCAGTTTTATAAGCCAAAGCTAAGACACGCTCACCCCGGGCGGCTAAGCGTTCATAAATATCAGTGATATGCCCTTTAAAAGCCTCATCAACCGGGACACACTGTCCTTGCTGAAGATAATGACTGCACTTAGTAAACACGACCTCAGGTGCACCCTTCATATATTGCAGTGATTGGCCCGCTGTATCCGTATGGCTGGTAATCATCCGTTTACTGGCTGAGTCAAAAGGACTTTCGTGATAGCGAGGCCAGTGCATTAACAAATCAGGGATCGATTGATGTTGTTTTGCAAATAGTAATAAAGCCCCCTCAGTCGGATCGCCCAAATAATGTTTGTCCGTTAAACGGGCATTATTACAAAGCACCATACAGGCTAACGCTTGTTCTATACCCGGTGCCTCACTCAAACCTTTTTGATAAGCGGACCACTCCTTATACGCCAACACTAGGCTAGTCACCTTCATGCTGTTTTGGGTGATGGTGCCTGTTTTATCAGTACAGATAACGGTAGTTGACCCTAAGGTTTCTACGGCTTCTAAATTACGAATCAGCGCTTTATTTTTTGCCATACGCTGCGATGCCATTGATAAAGCGAGCGTCACCGTTGGTAATAATCCCTCTGGGACATTAGCGACAATAATACCAATCGCAAATATCAAACTGGAGATTAAAGGCTTACCCAGCAGCATACTCACCACAAAAAACAACACGCCTAGACTCATCGCAATAATTGAAATAATCTGAGTAAAATGCTTTAGCTCTTTACGAATAGCGGTTTCAGCATGATCAATTTCTTTGGTCAGTTGCACAATACGACCGATTTGAGTGTGCATACCTGTCGCATAAACTAAGGCTTTGCCATTACCGCTCTGTACTAACGTACCGGAAAACACCATATTGCGACTCTCAAGTAAAGCGCTATGAGTACATTCCAATAAGCGCAACTGAGGTTCACTTTCTCCGGTTAAGGGTGAATGATCAACTTTTAACTGATTCACTTCTATCAAGCGCCCATCTGCAGGAATGCGATCACCTTCTTCAAGCAACATGATATCGCCGGGCACTAAATATTTAGCTTCTATTTGACTAATGGCCCCTGATCTTAAAACCGTAATTTTAGTGGGCAGCATATTCCGAAAGCTTTCCATGATGCGTTCGCTTTCATATTCTTGGGTATAGGTAAACACCGCATTTAAAAACACGACCCCTAATAATGCGATAGCAATGTACTCATTGCCTTGTCCGGGTTGTAAATGGTCTGCAAGAAAGGCTAATCCAGAACCTGCCATTAATAACACAGCGAATAGATTAGTAAATTGGCGGAGAAATTTGATTATTTCGGGGGTATCTTTACGAACTTGTAAGCTATTACGGCCGTATTGAGTTTGTCTAGCGCCGGCTTCAGCTTTGGTTAATCCTAAGCTAGAACAGCTTAAACGTTGTTCTAATTCTGCTAGCGATATGCGGTGTTCATCACTCATTGTTACACCTACGGAGGTTGTATTAATTAAAAAGCTAGCATGACTTCTGAGAGGATAATCCCCAAACCTATCAATATCAATAAGCTTGGAGATTTATAAAGAGGGAACTACCGTAAAACGTAAAACAGACTAAGGAATAATAAAGTTATTCGACTATCACAACATCATTGCGATTAATAACACCAGGTTGAATCACCTTCGCGTAAATACCGGCTGAGGGTAATGCTTTATCCGCAAATGGCACATGTACCGTATTTTGAGCAATCGTTTTTAAGATTTTAGCGTCTTTTGCTAAATCACCTTGCGCCAAAGAAGGCATCACACAACGTGGGCAAGGATCGGTGACTAATAATTTAACAGTACCTATCGTTAAGGTTTTACCCACCCAATCATTTTCCACAAAACCAGTTTGCTCTGGGGGTGTTGCAATAATTAAATTAGGACGGAAACGACGTGGTTCAATTCTGCCC
>CANGLL010000097.1 GCA_947454605.1 Methylococcaceae bacterium
ACACTTTTTCATCGCAGCCGTAGCGATCTAATTGTTCTAATAACTTGGGGTATGCGCTTTCACTGCTCGCGGTGCCAAACGCTAATAACATGGGTTCACGAATATGTTTTAGTAAGCTTAATATCCTAGAACCTACAAATAAAAAGCCCGCAAAACATAGCAACAAGCCCAACAACAATAAGCCTAAATAAAATTCACTGATAAATTTGCCATAGCTTATCAATACACTTACTCCTTGTTTAGCAATCACCGAGGCTATAGCTGAGAATACTGCAACGGGGGCATACCTCATCACATAAGCAGTCACTTTTAACATGATATGCGCTAATGAATCTAAGACTTTCACAACTGGCAAAGCTACTTCACCCATTCCCGCACAGGCCACCCCAAAGAACATTGAAAAAACTACAATTTGCAATATTTCATTACCAGCCATAGCCTCAGCAATACTTTTAGGAACGATATGCGCTACAAAATTAGCTAGGGTAGGACGAACCTGAGCCAAACCCGTTTGTGCATCTAAAGGAGGTAAATCAATCGACAGTGTCCTACCGGGCTCTAAGACATTTACCAATAACATACCCAACAATAGGCTACAAAAAGAAGCTGAAAAGAACCACAACATAGCCTTAACACCAATACGACCCACCGTTTGAATATCACCCATTTTAGCGATGCCGACTACTAAAATAGAAAACACCAAAGGTGAAATTATCATCTTAATCAACCGCAGAAAGATATCCGTTAATACGGTAAATATCCCAATAATCTGCTCCAATAAAAGACTCGATGATGTTGATTCGGTAGCGGCTAACGTTAAATTAAGCACCTCACCTACTATCACACCTAAAACCAATGCGATACCCACATAAAGGGTTTGACGATTATTATTAGCCGAAACTGTAATACCCAAGAAAAAACCTATTTTAAATGATAAGACATGCAAGATTTGAGTTTAAGTCTACTTTATAGCTATAGATTATTCTAGCGTCATCACCCGTAAAGATCGCATGCTCATGACTGAAAACGCTCATCATGATATGATTTCTCCTTTTTCAAAAAATTAATATGTCCGAAGACTACACCCTCGACCGTGATTATTCACTGGATGCCATGAAGGTTCCACCCAACTCAATCCAAGCCGAACAATCAGTGTTAGGTGGATTGATGTTAGATAATCAAACATGGGACACCATTGCTGACCGAATCATTGAAACAGACTTTTATCGTCGTAGTCACCAACTTATCTTCAGAAAAATAGAAGAACTGGCTGAAAAACAAATTCCTTTCGATGTCATCACTTTATCAGATGCTTTAAAAAGTATTGGGGAATTAGAAAACGTCGGCGGTTTAGCTTATTTAATCTTACTGGCAAAGGATACGCCGAGTGCTGCCAACATTACTGCCTATGCTGATATTGTTAGAGATCGTTCTGTCTTAAGACAATTGATCCATATTGGCACAGAAATCTCAAATTCAGCCTTTAACCCAGAAGGTAGAGATACGGCAGAACTACTAGAAAATGCCGAACGACAGGTATTTAGAATTGCTGAACAACGCCAACGTGGTCAAGCGGGTGGCTTTATCTCCATCAAGCAACTGCTATCACAAGCCGTTGATAAAATTGAGACGCTCTATGAACAAGAAGGCTCTGTTACCGGTGCCAGTACCGGCTTTACCGATTTTGATGATTTAACTTCGGGATTACAACCTGCCGACTTAATCATTGTGGCAGGCCGACCCTCGATGGGTAAAACCACTATTGCCATGAACATGGCAGAAAATGTCGCCTTAAAAACCAATAACCCGGTCGCAGTCTTTAGTATGGAGATGCCGGGGGATTCTTTAGCTATGAGAATGATGTCGTCTTTAGGCCGCATAGATCAAAACAAAGTCAGAACAGGTAAATTAGAAGATGATGATTGGCCACGCTTAACCTCGGCCATTAATCTCTTAGCCGGCACCCAATTATTTATTGATGATTCCCCTGCCTTATCACCGACAGAAGTTAGAGCTAGAGCAAGACGTTTAGCGCGTGAGCATGGGCAACTAGGCTTAATCGTAGTTGATTATCTCCAGCTCATGCAATCACCCTCCAGTGGCGATAACCGCGTACAACAAATCTCAGATATTTCTAGAGGCTTAAAGGCTTTAGCAAAAGAGCTTAATGTACCCGTCATTGCTCTGTCACAGCTAAACCGTAACTTAGAGCAACGCCCCAATAAACGCCCGGTGATGTCTGATTTAAGAGATTCAGGAGCGATTGAGCAAGACGCTGATTTAATTGTATTTGTGTATCGTGATGAAGTATATAACGAAGACAGCCCAGACAAAGGCATTGCAGAAATCATTATTGGTAAACAACGAAATGGACCATTAGGAACGGTTAGACTAACCTTCTTAGGTCAATATACCCGCTTTGAAAACTTTGCCGGCACCCCTTATAGTTCTGGGGATTATGAATGACCCCTGCGGCTTACGCGGTGCTCAATATCGATGCAGCCCAACATAACTTAGAACAAGTTCGTCAATACGCACCCCATGCCAAAATCATGGCCGTTATTAAGGCCAATGGCTATGGACATGGCTTATTACGCATAGCTCAAGCATTAAAGTCCGTTGATGCGTTCGCTGTAGCTCGTGTTGACGAAGGCATCCGCTTACGCAAAGCAGGCATTAAAACACCGATTACCGTTTTAGAAGGCTTTACTTGTCACGAAGAATTAGATGCCCTATTACATTATCAATTAGATGCTGTCGTACACACTGCCTGTCAACTCGCTATTTTTGCCCAAAGACCTGAACACAGCCAACTGTCTATTTGGTTAAAATTAGATACGGGTATGAATCGTTTAGGCTTTAAACCCAGCGAATATAAAGCGGTTTATGAGCAATTACAGCAGTGCCCTATCATTAAACAGCCCATCAATTTAATGACGCATTTAGCCAATGCCGATGTTAAAGCCGATGACACCTCTTTAGCACAAATCAACACATTTACTGATACAGTCAATGGATTATCGCTCGATACAGCAAGCAAAAACGAATGGAGTATTGCTAACTCAGCGGGAATTTTGGCCTGGCCATCTGCTATTACTGATTGGGTAAGACCCGGCGTAATGCTATATGGCATATCACCCTTTACTGAAAGCACTGGCACTCAACTTAACTTAAAACCAATTATGAGCCTACATTCCCGGGTAATTGCTGTTAAACAGTTAAGCAAAGGCGATAAAGTAGGTTATGCCGGCACATGGATTTGTCCAAATAATACCACCTTAGGTGTTATCGCCATCGGCTACGGTGACGGCTATCCACGATATGCCAAAGCTGGCACACCCATATTGGTTAACGGTCAACGCGTTCCGTTAATTGGTCGAGTCTCTATGGATATGATTACCGTTGACTTGAGCTCTCAACCCAAAGCTAAAGCAGGCGACCCCGTAACATTATGGGGAGAAAATTTGGCAGTTGAAGAAATAGCATTGTGTGCCGAGACTATTCCCTACACCTTGGTATGTGGCATTACGCAAAGAGTACAGATTGTCGAAAGATCTGCACTCGAATCTGCTTAGTTTTATAAATCAGTTTTTCGCTTCAATAACAGCGACCACTTTTGGTTCAGGTAATTCCAACTCAATCTTTAACAACGCATAAGCCAAAGGCATGAAAGGCACTAATAGCGGAATTACAGGAATGGGTAAAACCTTCCCTAATACAAACGCAAAAGAATTCGTTAACCATGGCTTATTAGATTCAGCTTTTTGCAAAATAAATTTGTAAGCACCGGCCTCTAAAATAATCCCAAACTGCTCTGCCCGCACCTCAATCGCTTCAGTTTCACCGTATAACAATGTATTTGCATAAACGGTTCTAGCATCTAAATCAAGCGCATAATCCTTAACTTCTGCGATGCCTTTCAACTTATAGTTAAGCACCCACAATACAATAGACTTTGGCGCCCACTTGATACCCAGTTTGATTAATGCAACTAAAAAACCCATGTTTTATCCTCTAAATTATTACAGTGATTGGACAAAAAACCGTTGAGGACTCTTTGACCTAGTTCTTATTATAACTAATTGGTTTTTATTGACACACCATTGGTTTCAAATTGAGAGATAACTTGATGTATTTCTGTTAGCAAAATGTAATAAATTTATAACACTTACTCACATTTACATATTGACAAATCTTATTACAAGAAAATGCCAATAAACTGCCTTATAAAACACATAAAAACCAACAAGATAACAATAAGCCATTGATTTCATATAAAATTACCTGACTGGCTAAATATTAGACGATTTAACAATATTTAACATAAATTAGTCAGTTACAGACTTATAAAAACAGTAATACACAGAGTTATCCACAGCTTCTGGGGATAAGTTTTAAACATAAAAACCTCGCCAAAAAGCAAGGCTTTCTTAATATAAATCTATGCTGTGATAGGCCTATATGAAGAGGGTGACATAAGACAGAATCCTTCTCGAAAAACACAAACAATCATTCAATTAGCATTTTTAAATGCTCTATGAAACTAACAGAGCGCTCAGCCAAGCTAACCGAGTACGCCAATTGACTGCATGAGTGCTCTATCGTCGTGGAGTAATGCTCAGTTAGCTTAAAGAAGCAATGAGCAATGGTGGAGCAATAGCCGTTTGCCGTGCCAAATACGACTATGCTAGAATCGAAAGTTAACTTAATGTCGTCACAAAGCTATCAATTAAGCACCGTTGATAGGCTTACTAATAGAGAACCCCATGCCAGAACACGCTCAAATCTTAAAATCTGATCTAAAGCCTCTTTGGATTCTTCAAGGTCTATTACTGACTGCTTTATTAGTATCTAGTACTGCTTGCTTAAGCTATGCAGAGCAAATCAAAGACGTATTAGCGGATGATCAACGAGAATTAATCAGAACCCTTCTGTATGTTGTCTCCATCATCACTTTTCCAATCACTAATTTTATCCGCTATATCCAATTAAGATTAAATCAGACCATGCCATTTTCTGAGAGTGATACTCGATCTGTCGCTAAAAAACGTTATGAATTAACAGTCACCGTTTCGATGCTGTTAATTATGACTGTCGGTGTTTATGGGGTTTTGATGTTTATATGGGGTGACAAACAAAACACGTTGTTTATCTTTACGGGATTATCGGCTTTAGGGTTATATTTGTATCGTCCTAAACTACCCGAATATGAGGCACTTAATGAGGCGCTCGTGAGTAGAGCAGAAGCTAATCATTAGCTGTAGAAAGGCTATCTTGATATTACAAAAAAGGGCCACTCTCTGAGAGAGTGGCCCTTTTTAAGGGGTATGACTTTGAATTACGATTACTGTTCTTCGTCAGCGACTTTAATTTTTTTACGACGGTAATTATGGCCGTAAAAGATTTCCGCTACTTCTCTTTGCAATTTCTTTTCAATCTCTACTTTTTGATCGCCACTTAAATTACTCTCTTTAACAAAAAGATAATTTTCTAATTCAGTCTCTTTCAGCATCATTTTGGTATGAAAGATATTTTCTTGATACACATTCACGTCTATCATTTGATAGCTTTCTTGAGTATCTTTAGCAATATAATTCTGAATAGACGTAATATTGTGATCGATATAATGTTTTTTACCTGAGATATCACGGGTAAAACCACGCACGCGATAATCCATAGTCACCACATCTGACTCAAAACTATGAATCAAATAATTAAGGGCTTTTAAAGGAGATATACGACCGCAAGTGGATACGTCAATATCCGCACGGAAAGTACTAATGCCATTATCGGGATGACTTTCTGGATAGGTATGTACCGTAATATGACTTTTATCTAAATGAGCCAATACTGTTTCAGGCAAGGGACCAGGAGATTGACTGTTCATACTCGGCGGTGGAGGTGAGTCGCCTTCTGATATCAACATGGTAACGCTGGCACCTTGAGGATCGTAATCTTGATGCGCTATATTTAAAATTTGCGCGCCAATAATGTCGGCCACATCTTTTAAAATCTGCGTTAATTTCTTAGCGTTATAAGCTTCGTCAATATATTCAATATAAGCTTGTTGTTGTTCTGCTGGTGCATAACAAATATCGTATATATTAAAACTGAGTGACTTTGTTAAATTGTTAAAGCCATGTAATTGCAACTTATTCAAATCTTTTAAACCTCGATAACTTCAAAATCATGGGTAATTTCTACCCCTGCATTTCCTAGCATAATGGAAGCAGAGCAATACTTCTCTGCCGACAATTTCACTGCCCTTTCAACCGTGGCAGGATTTAAATCTTTACCACTTACGATAAAATGTAAATGAATTTTACTAAAAACACTGGGGACTGCATCAACACGTTCTGCGGTAAGTTCCGCGACACAATTTACAATATGGTTACGACCTTTTTGTAGAATTTGTACTACATCGAATGATGAGCATCCACCTACGCCTAAAAGCAACATTTCCATGGGTCGCATGCCAATATTACGACCACCATGATCCGGTGGACCGTCCATCACAACGGCATGACCACTGCCCGTTTCGCCGACAAACATCACACCATCAACCCACTTGATCGTAGCTTGCATTTTACCCCCAGTTAAAATGAGGCATAGAGTAGCATATAATTGTAGTTAGACGAATTTTCAAACTCATTTTTTTTTAATCTACTCCTAAAGACCACAAAGTCTTAATAACTTCAGAACATTCAAGCACCTTAGCACGGCGTGCAATTTTAAAAATAGTTTATAATTCTCCGCATCGAAACACTTATTGACTGGATTATGAAATCACCTTTAATCGTTACTGCTGCTCAACAACCTTGTAATGCTGACAGACAAACAAACTTAGATTTTTCTATTGCTCAAATACGTGCTGCAGCTGCTCTTAATGCAGATTTAGTGGTATTGCCTGAGTTACATTTAGGGCCTTATTTTTGTCAAAATGAAGATCACCATACTTTCGATCTTGCTCAGCCCATTCCAGGACCCACGACAGACATCCTTTCAGAAGTGGCTAAAGAATCAAAAATAGTCATCGTTTCTACTATTTTTGAAGAAAGAGCCCCCGGCTTATATCACAACACTGCTGTCGTCTTTGATAAGGATGGTAGTATGGCAGGCAAATATCGCAAGATGCATATCCCTGATGACCCTGGTTTTTATGAGAAGTATTACTTCACCCCGGGTGATTTGGGTTTTACCCCCATAGAAACCAGCATAGGTAAACTGGGTGTATTAATTTGCTGGGATCAATGGTATCCAGAAGCGGCTAGATTAATGGCCTTAGCCGGTGCAGAAATTTTAATTTATCCGACTGCCATAGGCTGGGATGCGGAAGACACCTCTGAAGAACAACAACGCCAACTAAAAGCATGGATTACTATCCAACGCGCTCATGCGGTGGCAAATGGTATTCCAGTTATCTCTTGTAATCGTATTGGTTTTGAAAAAGCGCCAGATTCAGACGCCGGCATTCAGTTTTGGGGCAATAGTTTTATTGCTGGTCCGCAAGGCGATTTTATCGAACAAGCCGATGCAACAGAAAACAAATTATTAGTTGC
>CANGLL010000098.1 GCA_947454605.1 Methylococcaceae bacterium
TATAGCCTTACTAATATCACCTTGCTCAGCTAAAGACCGAAAACGCACCTCAGTATCCCAAGCCGCTAAAGCTTGTGCGCTCATTTCCTCAACTAATTTATTAACACTCTGACCGCGACTACGTGCATAAGACTTAAGTCGCTGAGCAGTATTATCAGGTAATCTAATAGTTAATGTACTCATTTCATTATCTCCAGAAAATCACTCGGACTTTGTACCTTAATTGAATTTAATAATTCACCACGTTTTATATCTCGAATATTATGCGTAATAATGACATCAGCACCGCCAGCAATGGCTAGTTCAATCAAGTGATTATCAGCTTCATCCGGCAAATTAGGCCTCCAACCATAATACACGGTAACCCACTGACCCACTTTTATAAGCGCAGATAAAACTTGCCGGCGCTCAGAATCAGAAGTTGAATTTGTCCATATATCACGACCCAATAGATCTTCATATTCAAGCCATAGAGCATTTCCAAAAATCGGTTTTACTTTACCCGTTAATGCCAAACGAATAATTTCTCGAGATGCTCCGCCACCTGACCTAAGACCCGCAACAAAAACATTTGTATCAATTACAACTATATTCATATTAGATAGCTTATATGCTATCAAATAAAGTAGCAATCATTTTGCATTTCTTACAGACATAAAAAAAGCCCTACACATACATGTAAGGCTTTCTTAAAAATTGCGTGCACCGATGGATTCGAAGCCCGACCGATCGGTTCGAAGCCGATTACTCTGTCAATCGGACTTTACACATAATGAACTTGAACGCCCTCCATCCGAAGAAATAACCCCCTCAGCATTTACATGCCACCTAAAGCGTAACTGCATACTTTTGCTCATTAAAAAGGCTCTTTCAACATCATATTGGTATTGCTCTTTAAATACTTGCCAGCCTAAGTCTCGCTGAGATCGCGTATGAAACTTATCTTTTAAAACCTGATCAATAGTCTGTCCATCAAAACAAAGCGCTGTTTTAACTTTTTCTTCTGCCGTAGATTCATCAATTTGCGCAGTTACTTGATTATTAAGCATAAAGGTTAAAAAGAATACTAAGAAATATTTTAAATTCATAGTGATTACCTAAAAATTATAACCTTGCTGATCATGTTCATTAATATCTAAACCACCCATTTCTGCCTCTTGAGAAACTCGTAGACCAACTAATTTATCAATCAATTTGAACAATAAATAACTAACAAAACCACTCCAAACAATAGTCACCCCAATACCCAATAATTGAATAAGTAGTTGATACCCGATACCTTGCTCAGAAATAATCCCGATACCTCCTAAAGACGTATCTGCAAAAACGCCTGTTAAAAAGGCACCCAGAATGCCACTCACTCCATGAACAGGAAAAACATCCAAAGCATCATCAATTAATAAATATTGCTTAATTAATTGAATAGCATAAAAACAAGCAACGCCTGCAATAATACCAATCAACATTGCTCCCAAAGGAGAAACAAAACCAGCACCGGCAGCTATCATTCCTAAACCCGCCACCATGCCCGTCATCACACCTAAAACACTGGGCTTACCAAATTTTATCCAGTCCATAACAATCCAAGTAACGGATGCAGCAGAAGCACAAAGATGGGTTGATAACATTGCCATACCTGCAGAACCATTAGCCATTAATGCACTACCAGCACTAAATCCATGCCACCCCACCCATAAAATACCAGCTCCCGTGGCGGTCATTGTTAAGTTATGAGGCATTAAAGGGGTTTTAGGAAATCCATGTCTTGGTCCTATCATGACAGCCACAACCAAAGCCGCTACCCCAGCACTACCGTGTACCACGATCCCTCCAGCAAAATCCATCACTCCCACTCTAGCTAGCCAACCATTACCCCAAATCCAATGACAGACTGGCACATAAACTATTATTTCCCATAATGCACAGAATATTAATAAGGGAAAAAATCTAACCCTCTCCACTAAAGCTCCCACGATTAATGCTGGAGCAAAAATAGCAAAAGTTAAGTGATACATCGAAAATACAGATTCAGGTAAATTGCCGACTAATTTATCTGCATTCATTTCATGAAAAAAGAATTGCGATACACCACCTATACAGGCTTGAAAACGCCCACCATCAGTTAATGCCAGACTGTACCCCATGATGGCCCAAATTAATGAGACCAATGAAGTAATTGAAAAACATGCCATAATTACAGATAAGACATTTTTAGAACGGACCAATCCGCCATAAAATAACGCGAGCCCCGGCAGTGTCATAAACAACACTAATCCCGCCGAGGTTAAAATCCATGCGGTATCTGCTGAGTTTAATTGATCCTCAGCAATACAAGTAAGGGGGATTCCAAATAGTACGAGTAAGCTAATAATTTTATGCATCTTAGATTCGACCTTTAATATTATTTTAATTATGACGAAAAACATCGACCTTATTTGGCTCCGATGCTCTCGCATTATAATATTTAATCGCTACTATTTAACACCATTTTAAAAACTTACAATTACATCCATCGCAACCTCAATTTGATTTTGGGCCTGATGATTCATATAAGAATTAATCGCCGAATGAGCTTGGTCATAGCGTAACTCTGGTCGAACAGAAAACCAGTTATTAGGCTTCCAGTTGATACCTGCAGTTACTTCATAATAACTCCCGGGGATACCTATATTCAAACGAGTACCGTTATCATCTCGGAACCACTCGCCTCTTAATCCTATCGTTATCGAATCTGTTAAATCAAAAAAAAGATAATGTCCCAAGGAGTACCAATAAACGTTTTTCTTATACTGACTGCCTTGAAATTGATAAGCAAAGTCATGCTGAAAAACGTAACGAAGTTTGTTAGTAAAACTATGAGAAACAATTAAACTGGTCAATGTTCTTTGATCTATGCCTTGGTTATTAGTAGCACCACTAATGATCGACATTGACACGGTGTCAGTCGCCGCATCATTAGTCCAAGACACGCCACCCAAATAATTTCCAGACTCACCGTTTGCAATAAAATTATCCCATCCTGATACAACACCTGAAGATAAGGTAAAGTTATCATTTAACGGGTAGCTGAATAAAATACCAGAATGAGTAAAAGGCTCCCCATATTGCATAGAATAGGCATGCGAATAAAAGAAATTATTTGGCGCAGTCACTACCTCTTGGCCTAGGATAGTATAGAAATGGCCTATTTTAGCAGTAACACCTTTACCCAAAGGGGCATAAACCTCTAAATATGCCTGAGGTATTGCTAAATCGTATAGACTTGAAGTTTGTTGCTGATGCGTAAGGTTTTTATCCCAGCCAACAGCTTGCGTAAATCGACTATCACTGCCATACATTAAATCAATTCGGCCCCCAACACTCCAAGAACTAGCGGCCAAATCCACATTTTTTTGTAAAAAAATATTCAACTGATTAAGTTGTAATTCACTACTACGATCATTGAAAGTGATAGGGGAGTTATTATGATTTGCCAAATTGCCTAGGTTAGTCGTTAATCCAGAAGATAACCAACCACCAACCATCAGACCTCTTTCTTTAAGAAAATCTAGTTGATTTATATCTTTATGCGTTAGCACTTCAATCAGACTCTCAGCTTGTACAGAAAAAGTTCCAAGTTGTCCGAGTAATACCAAACAAAATACACGTAACAGCATAAAAACCAAACTTCATTCAAAGTTAAACTAAAATAGCCTCTTTATAAAATAAGCACCAGTCGATCATTCAAAAACTGATATTTCAAATATTTAAAAACTACGCTTGAAAAAAAATAAGCATTTTACTTTCGATTCGAAACCATGCAATAATGCGCCGCACGAGAAATTTTATATCGTATCGATATTAATTAATCAATATGAGAGGTAAAAATGCAATTTAAATATCCTAAAGCTAGGCTTAATAAAAATAATATATCAATGGTCATGGCTACAATTCTTGTTTTATCCTGTCCTCAAACATCATCAGCTAAACCTATTGAATCAACTGAAAATGATGTAAAAAATTGTCAATATTTAAAAGATATTGAAGGTAAATCAGGATACGGCAAAGATTACAACTGGAAAGCAAATGCAAAATATTTTGCCCTAAAAAAAGCTGAAGAAATTGGGGCAAGCCACGTTGTATGGAAAAAATTTGAATCTGTCGGTGCCTTTAATGGCGTCGCTACAGCTAAAACATTTCAATGCAACTCATAGCACAACATAGAGAATAAATTCCTACAGGGATTATAAACTTACAGTGCGTAGTCCCCTTCTTCACCTGTGCGGATACGAATAAAACGTTCAATATTAGTAACAAATACTTTTCCATCACCAATTTTTCCAGTATTTGCTACACGTATAATCGCTTCCACTGACTTTTCTACCATGCTATTACTGACAACAACTTCAATTTTAGATTTCGGTAAAAAATCAACCACATACTCAGCACCACGATATAACTCGACATGCCCTTTTTGTCGCCCAAAGCCCTTTACCTCTGTTAGAGTAAGACCCGCAATACCTATTTCAGTTAATGACTCACGAACCGCCTCAAGCATATGCGGTTTAATAATAGCGGTTATTAATTTCATAGATTGTTATCCCATTTATTTATTCTTTATTAAAAACTATACCACCCTCAATATAATATCGAATCGAATATATTCTAATATCCAATCGCTATTACCTGCAAGTATAAAATTATTTTTAATACAAATTAAAACACACTCATTTAGCCTATCTAGATCATTTTGTTTTTATATTCTCGCACTAATATTCAATGGAACTGCTCTTGCAGATATAGACATCAGCGGTTTTATTTCCGGAGGCATTAACTATAATCCAGCCTCGCCTCCTCAAGGGGATAATGGTCCTGTATCTATGACCGACCAAAGTGGAAAAATGAATTTATATCAATTGAACCTATCAATTGAAAAGGTGCTAAGCAAAAAATCAGCTTGGGAAATAGGTGGCCGCATAGAAACCATGTTTGGAACAGACACCCGATATACTCAAGCTACGGGGCATTGGGATATGAATATCATGGATAAAGGAAATTATTACAATATGGCCATACCCCAAGCCTATACAGAAATATATGCACCTATAGGGAATGGAGTTAGTGCAAAATTTGGTCATTTTTATACCATCATTGGTTATGAGTCTGTACCGAGCTCACTTAATTTTTTTTCATCTCATACCTACAGCTTTAAATCTTCGCCATTTACCACAACAGGTACTTTATTTAACTATCCCATAAATGATGAGTGGGTAATAAATGCAGGGGCTATCACAGGGGCTGATAACTTTGATCGAGATTTTGGCGCATGGAGCCAAATGAGTAGTCTTTCGTGGACACATCCTCAAACTGGAACGACTGCATCTTTTTCAATATTAACAGGCGATGTATATTTACTTCAAAAATCTCAACTAGTTTACTACTCGGCAATTCTGCAACAAACTCTTGGAGACTGGCATTATGTGCTTCAACATGATTATGGTACTCAACAAAATGCGCTTTCAAATGGACAAACTGCGCATTGGTATTCAATTGTGCAATACCTAGACTATCAAGCTACAGCAGACTGGGGGATAGGGTTAAGAGGTGAAATGTTCAAAGACACAGAAGGCTATAGATATTCAAATGGTCCTACCACTTATTATGCAATAACCGGCGGTTTAAATTGGAAACCAAAATCTTGGCTCATAATCCGCCCCGAAGTCCGTTATGACTGGTCAACTGCACATGTAAATGTTTTTAATAACAACCAAGCAAACAATCAATTTTTAATAGGTATAGATACTGTTATTAGTTTTAATCTACTTTAATATCAGTCAAGACTATGCTCTTGGCATATTTTATTACTATCGGTTGAACTAAGTTGTTCTTTTGTTAGCGCACATTCAAAACCAGAAGACAATTCGGTAAAATACTTACATGTTTTACATTGACCAAACGATTGGCCTTTATTAGCTTTTTGCAAAGCCTTTAATGCATTCACAAAAACAGCCTCATCTTTATTTAAGTCATTCTTAAATATTTTTCTAGCTTGATCAAATAAGTCTTCAGCCCTAGACTCAGATAAAACAGATAAACCGCTCGGTAAAAGACTTAAATGTACTTTACGCCTATCGTTTAAGTCTACAGTTTTCTTAATAAATCCCTTTTTTTCCAAAAGAAGCAAAGTCTGTGAGACAGTTCCACGCGTCATACCTAAATAGTTGGTAAGTGACGCTGGTGTATCACTATAACGATTACATCTCGACAAATAGTCTAAGGCTTGTAGATGTACTGTTTGCAATCCTAACACACTAGATTTCCTACGCTCTTCAGAACGAATCAAGGCAGACATGCGCTCAATCAAATCGAAAATATCTGTTGTTGAATTAATATGTTTCACTGAACAATAAATTTGTGAATAAATCCTTATTACACGCAATTATACTTATCTTAAAAATTTAATCTAGATAAAAAGTCTATATTTACCAAT
Organism: Methylococcaceae bacterium; assembly: GCA_947454605.1. Classification (GTDB taxonomy): domain Bacteria; phylum Pseudomonadota; class Gammaproteobacteria; order Methylococcales; family Methylomonadaceae; genus Methylobacter_C. The sequence goes on from CANGLL010000098.1 coordinate 6,470, forward strand.
AACTTGCAAAAAAATAATGCAAAATCATTATGACGCACAAAATTGGATCAAGAATAGACATAAGAAATCTAGCTGTATTTCTTGGAGGATGTCCAGAATTTTGTGTAACTCCTGTTAATTAAATAATTTTTTAACTCAACTGAATCATATTAATTCAAGCGTTACCCCTACTGTTGACTGATCAAATCACGGACAATCGCGACTTGCTTAGGTTTAACATATTTAAGCATTCCCATTAAGTCTTCCAAGTTACGCCATGTTTTTTTCGGTGCAGATCCCTGTCGCGACGAATGAGGTCTCTAACATAATCACTACTACTCGGGTAACTGCCCCGATTCCACAGCGCAATAGTGTCAGTTTGGGTGTGTTATTTTTTCTCCTGACCCGCCCAAGAAACTCGGAAGCCTATGCAGGTCATGACGGTTGCGTCTTTAATGGGGGGAGAATAAAAGTATTGCTTATAAAATTTTACTGAATTAGGCTTTCTAGCAGTAACCTATGCCAATCCCGCGGCAGCAAATCAGAAAGACTCAGCATGTACGCAACACATTCAAGATAAATCGGATTTTTAGGCGTTTTGCAGTTTTAAAGCAATCACCGTTGTGTATTATTCACAAATTCCATAACACCACAGTATGTTCCTGGCAAATCTTTTCACTATCACTTTGGGAAAGTGGTTCTTTGGTGACACCACATAAAAAACTGTCATCTATTTTTGTAAAATAGTGGCAAGTATTACACATACCAAATGATTGTGATTGATTCGCTTTCTGCAATGCTGTCAGAAAACTAGAAAAAACTGTTTCATAATCGACAGTATCTTCCTTTTTCTCCATCATAGAAGTTGCTTTAATAAACAATTCTGCAGGTCTGGCTTGTTCTAAGATGGTCTTGCCTTCCGGCAATAATTCAAGATGGATAACCCGTCGATCATTTATGTCGACTGTTTTTTTTATATAGCCTTTTTTCTCCAATAACGACAAACTCTGAGAAACCGTACCTCTGGTCATACCCAAATAATTTGTTAGTGCTGCCGGAGTATCA
>CANGLL010000099.1 GCA_947454605.1 Methylococcaceae bacterium
AGGATAAACGAGTTATTAAAGATATTGCTATTGCTGGAAATGGTGAGCCGACCAGTTTAAAAGAGTTTGCTGATGTCATTAGCTTAATTGGTCGTGTCGCTACAGAAATGGGCGTGTTTCCTGAAAGCCAATTTGTGTTGATTACCAATGGCAGTTTAATTCATCAATCCAAAGTTCAAGCAGGGTTGAAGGTTTTAAATTCTTATGGTGGTGAGGTATGGTTCAAGTTTGATAGTGCGACGACAGAGGGCAGGGCGCGAATCAATAATACGGCACAAAGTTGTAAAACAAGTTTAGAAAATCTGATCTTATCCAGTCAGCTTTGTAAGACAAAAATTCAAACCTGTTTAGTTGATTATAATCAGCAAGGCTTGTCTAATGATGAGCGAGAGGCTTACTTGGATTTAATGCGGCAAGTTAAAACAGAGTGTCCTGAGTTGTCTCAAGTTATGCTTTATACTTTGGCTAGACCCTCGTTACAGCCAGAAGCAGAATTAATAGAGCCTATGCCACTGGCTGTATTAGATCTATTTGCAGAGGATATTAGGAAATTAGGTTTCTCTGTGAGCGTAAATAAATAAATCCCATCAATTATGCATTTTTAACTTGTTATCTGAATATCAAATCCCTATAATAGCTCGTTCATTAAAGTGCGAATGTGGCGAAACTGGTAGACGCGCTGGATTTAGGTTCCAGTAGGTAACCCTGTGAGAGTTCGAGTCTCTCCATTCGTACCACTCTTTTTTTAAATAGTGCGAGTCTTCGTCCTATCATCAAGTTAGATTGATTCTATCTATATCAGTATTCTTAAATTCTTCTATAAATTGTGTGAGGTAAAGAGATGCAAATTTCTGTTGAAAAAACATCAGAACTAAGCAGAAAAATGACTGTTAGCGTACCCGAAACTGTTGTTCAGGAAAAAATTGCTGAACGATTAAAATCATTGGCACGCGAAGTTAAAGTTGATGGTTTCCGTCCAGGTAAAGTACCGCAACATGTTGTTAAAAAAATGTATGGTGATCGTATCCGTGGTGAAATCACCGGCGATTTGATTAAAGATACTTATTACGATGCCTTACAAGATCAAAATTTAAAGCCAGCCGGTTATCCTCATATTGAGCCTTTAGAAGAAACTGAAGGATTCAAATATACGGCGGTATTTGAAGTCTATCCTGAAATCACTTTAGATGGCCTTGCTAATTTAGAAGTGGTTCGTCCAACTTCAAGTGTTACTGATGCTGACGTTGAAGAGATGATTGAAAAGCTAAGAGCTCAAAAACAAACATTACAAGTCGTTGAGCGTGCCGCTCAAGATAAAGACAATATCACTATTAGTTTCTCTGGCACATCGGAAGGTGAAAACTTTACTGATGGTCAAGTAGATGACTTCGCGGTGGTTTTGGGTTCAAAGAAAATGATTCCAGGTTTTGAAGATAACCTAGTGGGTTTAAGCGCCGGTGATAACAAAACTTTTACTGTTAATTTCCCAGAAGATTACGGTAATGAAAAGTTAGCGGGCAAAGTGGCTGAATTTGAAGTTACGGTAACTAAAGTTGAAGAGCCTGTTTTAGCTGAAATCAATGAAGAGTTTGTTAAAGCTTATGGCGTTGAAGATGGTTCTGTTGAATCTTTCCGTATTGATGTTAAGAATAACATGGAGAGAGAGTTAGAGCAGGCTTTACGCGGTAAGTTAAAGAATGCGGTGATGGATGCTGTTTACGAAAATGTAAAGATTACAGTGCCTAATTCATTAGTCGATGTAGAAGTCGAAGAAATGATGAAGCCGTATCTAGAAACAGCTAAAAGACAAAAGATGAACCTAGAAGATTTAAAGTTACCTAGAGACTTATTCGAAGCACAAGCTACGCGAAGAGTGGGATTAGGTTTGATTTTAGGTGAGATTATTCAAAAAAAGGCTATTCAATTAGACGCAAATAAAGTACGCTCTACTATCGAGGACATGGCTAAAAGTTACGAGCGTCCAGCTGATGTGGTTGCTTGGTATTATGCAGATACAACTCGATTAAATGACGTACAACAAATGGTTTTAGAAGATCAAATTGTTGAGTTGTTGGTTTCAGAGGCAAAAGTATCTGATAACGCTATAAAGTTTAGCGATGTTATGGATAAGCAACAACGATAAGGTCTTTGAATGTATAAACAGCATGTAATGAATCAAGCAAGAGCTTTGGAAGCGGCCGGTGGTTTAGTGCCGATGGTTATTGAGCAAACCGCAAGAGGTGAACGATCTTTTGATATTTACTCAAGACTATTAAAAGAACGTGTTATTTTCTTAGTCGGTCAAGTAGAAGATTACATGGCAAACTTGGTTGTTGCTCAGTTGCTGTTTTTAGAGTCAGAAAACCCTGATAAAGATATTCATCTTTATATCAATTCTCCAGGTGGTTCGGTGACTGCAGGTATGTCAATTTATGACACTATGCAGTTCATCAAACCAGACGTAAGTACATTGTGTATTGGTCAGGCGGCTAGCATGGGGGCATTATTGCTCACCGGTGGTGCAAAAAATAAACGTTATTGCTTGCCGCATTCTCGAATGATGATTCACCAGCCTTTAGGTGGCTTTCAAGGCCAAGCTTCTGATTTTGATATTCATGCTAGAGAAATATTGTTAATAAGAGATAAGCTTAACAAAGTATTATCTTTTCATACTGGCCAACCTTTAGAGAAGGTACAGTTAGACACTGATAGGGATAATTTCTTAAGTGCTGATGATGCGGTGGCCTACGGCTTGATTGATAAAGTATTAACAAATAGAACGGCGGGTTCTGATTTATAAGGATTGATAAACGCACGCGTTGCGTTTATCTGGTATCCCTATATGACCTGTTAGAAAGTGAGGACTGGTTTATGAGTAATGATAAAAGCGGTAAAGACGGTGATAAACTGCTTTATTGTTCTTTTTGCGGTAAGAGTCAACAAGAAGTAAGAAAGTTAATTGCGGGTCCATCAGTTTACGTCTGTGATGAGTGTGTTGAACTTTGCAATGATATTATTAAAGATGAGATAAATGAAGATGAAGAAACATCATTTTCTAGCAACAAACTACCTAAACCAAAAGAGATAAAAGAAGAGTTAGACGGTTACGTAATTGGTCAGGATAGAGCTAAAAAAATATTAGCGGTTGCTGTTTATAATCATTATAAACGCTTAAGAAGTAAGTCTAAAAATGATGGTGTTGAGTTAGCAAAAAGTAATATTTTACTCATTGGCCCTACGGGTTCGGGTAAAACTTTATTAGCTGAAACTTTAGCTAGATTGTTGGATGTGCCTTTCACTATAGCGGATGCTACAACATTAACTGAAGCAGGTTATGTGGGTGAAGATGTTGAAAACATCATTCAAAAAATCTTACAAAAATGTGATTACGATGTAGAAAAAGCTGAAACAGGCATCGTTTACATTGATGAGATTGATAAGATTTCCAGAAAATCGGATAACCCATCAATCACGCGTGATGTATCGGGTGAAGGTGTTCAACAAGCATTATTAAAATTGATAGAAGGTACTGTGGCTTCTGTGCCACCGCAAGGCGGACGTAAGCATCCACAAGGTGATTTCTTACAGGTTAATACCGCAAATATATTATTTATTGTGGGTGGTGCTTTTGCTGGTTTAGATAAGGTAATCAAGGCTAGATCAGAGAAAGGTGGTATTGGTTTTTCTGCTGAAGTAAAAACAAAAGATGATTCAAAAAATGTAGGTCAATTATTTGCTGAAGTTGAATCAGATGATCTCATTAAGTACGGTTTAATTCCTGAGTTCGTAGGACGCTTACCGATCATTGCTACATTAGATGAGTTAGATGAAAAGGCTTTGGTACAAATTTTAACTGAACCTAAAAATGCCTTAACTAAACAATACAAGCACTTATTCGAAATGGAAGGTGCAGAGCTTGAGTTTAGAGACGAGTCATTAGTGGCCATAGCTCGTAAAGCGATGGAAAGAAAGACCGGGGCGCGTGGATTAAGAACCATCGTAGAGAATGTTTTATTGAACACGATGTATGAATTACCCTCTGCTGATAATATTAGCAAAGTGGTTATTGAAGAAAGTGTTATTTTAGGACAATCCGAGCCGATCTTGGTTTACGAAACTGAAAAGAAAAAAGTAATAGCAGAGTCGTAAATACATCATTGCATCAAGAAATACATTAAAGCCCACTTCTGTTTTTAACACACAGAGCTGGGCTTTTTTGTTTTATAGCGTTTGATATAATCAAAATATAAGGCATATCTAATTAGACCTAAGCTACTTTGCTGGTTTATTATTACGCTTAATAAGAGATACCTCGTCGGTCCTTGCTATTTTAAGGAGTGACCCTATAGTCTAAAAATTGTTTAAAGACTCCGTTTATGGAAATTCACACTATGAATACGTTGCTCCAAAAAGATAATTTAGTCCCCGTTCTGCCGCTTCGTGATGTTGTGGTTTATCCGCATATGGTTATCCCCCTTTTTGTGGGTAGGGAGAAATCCATCGACGCGCTTTATGCGGCTATGGAAGAAAATAAACAGGTTCTGTTAGTGGCTCAAAAAGAAGCCGAGGTCGATGAGCCCGATTTTATAGATTTGTATGATGTAGGTACCTTAGCAAATATCTTACAATTACTTAAATTACCTGATGGAACCGTTAAGGTGCTCGTTGAAGGTTGTGAGCGTAGTAAAATTCTTAGTTATCAAGAAACGGGTACATTTTTCTCGGCAGACGTTGAAAAAATTGAAGATATAAATGATTTGTCTGAGCAACAAAAAGATGTATTGCAGCGCACCGTTCTTAATTCATTTGATCAATACATAAAGCTAAATAGTAAGATCCCCGCCGAAGTTTTAAATGCCTTATCGGGTATTGATGACCCCAGTAGACTTGCTGATACGATGGCTGCCCATATGACTTTAAAAGTCAGTGATAAGCAAATAGTCTTGGAAACAGCCGATATAGAACAGCGCCTAGAAGATTTAATGATTCTGATGGAAGGTGAGGTAGATCTGCTTGAGATGGAGAAGAAGATACGCGTCCGTGTTAAGCAGCAGATGGAGAAAAATCAAAGGGAGTATTACCTAAACGAACAGATTAAAGCAATACACAAAGAGCTTGGTGATATGGATGAAGCGCCGAGCGAGATGGCCGAATTAGAAAAGAAAATAGCTAATGCGGGTATGTCTAAAGAAGCAAAAGCTAAAGCAGATGCAGAATTAAACAAGCTAAAGATGATGCCTCCCATGTCAGCTGAGGCAACTGTAGTGCGTAACTATATAGATTGGATGATCAATGTTCCTTGGAAGAAGAAAACGAAGGTAAGAAATGATCTTAAAATTGCAGAGCAGGTATTAGAAACAGAGCATTACGGATTAGAAAAGGTTAAAGAACGTATTCTAGAGTATCTTGCTGTTCATCAAAGAGTTAAAAAGCTGAAAGGCCCGATTTTATGTTTAGTGGGACCTCCAGGCGTAGGTAAGACTTCATTAGGTGAGTCTATTGCTCGAGCGACTAATCGTACTTATGTGCGTATGGCCTTGGGTGGTGTTAGAGATGAAGCGGAAATAAGAGGTCATAGACGCACTTACATTGGTTCTATGCCAGGTAAGATTTTACAAAGCTTAGCTAAAGTAAAGACTCGCAATCCAATGTTCTTGCTGGATGAGATCGATAAGATGGCGACTGATTTTCGGGGTGACCCGGCTTCGGCATTGCTCGAAGTACTTGATCCTGAGCAAAACAGTAAGTTTGCTGATCACTATTTAGAAGTAGACTTTGATCTTTCTGATGTCATGTTTGTCGCTACGGCTAACAGCATGAATATACCGCCCGCTTTACTCGATAGAATGGAAGTAATACGTCTTGCGGGTTATACAGAAGATGAAAAGATTAATATTGCTTTGAGATATTTAGTACCTAAGCAAATAAAGAATAATGGTCTGCAAGAGTGCGAAATAGAGATTACTGAAGCGGCAGTGCGAGACATGATTAGATATTATTCTCGTGAAGCGGGCGTAAGAAATTTAGAGCGTGATATTTCGAAGGTCTGTCGTAAGGTTGTGAAGAGTTTATTATTGAAGGCAGAGGCTGAGAAAGTAGTCATTGCTGCTGAAAATTTAGACAAATATCTGGGTGTAAAACGATTTAAATACGGTCTAGCAGAAGAGCAAGATCAAGTGGGGTGCGTTACTGGCTTAGCTTGGACTGAAGTAGGTGGCGAGCTATTAACCATCGAAACGGCCGTTATTCCTGGTAAAGGTAAGCATTCAGCCACAGGTAAGCTGGGTGATGTTATGAAGGAATCTATCGAAGCGGCAATGACGGTTGTGAGAAGTCGGTCACAATCATTAGGTATCGAAAATGAAATGTTCCAGACTAATGACATTCATATACATGTACCTGAAGGTGCAACCCCTAAGGATGGTCCTAGTGCCGGAATTGGCATGTGTACCGCAATTATTTCTGCCCTAACTAAAATCCCCGTACGTGCCAATGTGGCGATGACAGGTGAAATAAACTTAAGAGGTGAGGTATTGCCCATTGGTGGTCTTAAAGAGAAGTTATTGGCCGCTCATCGGGGGGGTATTACTACAGTCATTATTCCTGTAGACAACGAAAAAGATTTGGTTGAGATACCTGAAAATATTAAGCAGAACTTAGATATTAAGCCAGTGCATTGGATAGATGAGGTTTTAGCTATTGCTTTGCAGTATATCCCGGTGGCTGTGAGTAAGAAATCTGAAGAGGATTTGACTAAAATCGAAGCCGAGCCGTCTAAAATCTTGCAATCGGGACAGTTGGCGCATTAGTATTGTAACTTTTCTGTCATAAAGCCCCAGAAAATAAGGCGTTAAGGCTTATAAAGCTTGACAGTGTTTAGCCAGTATTGATATAAATGTAATTGTTTATTTAGTTGCATGCAATAGTGGATAAGAATAGACGTAAGCGTTTTCATAATAAACATAAAAATTAACTTCTTTAGGAGGAGTAATGAATAAATCGGAACTTATAGATGGTATAGCAGAATCAGCTGGTTTAACAAAAGCTGATGCAGGACGTGCTTTAGATGGTTTTTTGAGTACAGTAACAGGCGCTTTAAGTAAAGGTGATTCAGTGGCCTTAGTTGGTTTTGGTACTTTCGCAGTAAAAGAAAGAGCAGAACGTAAAGGTCGTAATCCACAATCAGGTGAAGAAATTACAATTAAAGCAGCAAAAATTCCTTCATTTAAAGCTGGCAAATCTTTAAAAGACGCTGTACAATAGCTTTTTTTGTTCGGTAGCATGCAAGGCCTAACAAAAATAAAAACCACTTTTGTATTTACTTTTTAGTTTAAGCAAATTAAAATAGTGGTTTAGTCGGGTGCTTAGCTCAGCTGGGAGAGCATCGCCCTTACAAGGCGAGGGTCGGGGGTTCGAACCCCTCAGCACCCACCAGACTTTGGAGTGGTAGTTCAGTTGGTTAGAATACCGGCCTGTCACGCCGGTGGTCGCGGGTTCGAG
>CANGLL010000100.1 GCA_947454605.1 Methylococcaceae bacterium
GATTACACATCTTAGATGGTTTGTTAATTGCCTATCTGAATATAGATGAAGTCATCGCGATTATTCGCAACGAAGAATATCCTAAGCCCGTTTTAATGGAGCGTTTTGCTTTAACAGATATTCAAGCGGAAGCTATTTTAGAATTAAAATTAAGACATCTTGCTAAGTTAGAGGAAATGAAAATCCGTGGCGAACAAGATGCCTTAGAAAAAGAACGTGCCGCATTAGAAAAAACCTTAGGTTCAAAATTATTACTAAATCGTTTAATTAGAAAAGAAATTGAACGCGATGCTGAGCAATATGGTGATGAACGTCGATCACCGATTGTTTCTAGAGTGGCAGCTGTCGCCTTAGAAACAACGTCTTTAATTAGCAATGAACCTTTAACAATTATATTATCTCAAAAAGGTTGGATCAGAGCGGCTAAAGGCCATGATATTGAAGTAGAAACGCTCAATTATCGATCAAGTGATAGTTATCTGTGTGCCGTTAAAGGTCGTTCAACGCAGCCTGTTTATTTATTAGATACAACCGGGCGAGCCTACAGCACTTCGAGCTATGACTTGCCTTCAGCTAGAACGCAAGGCGAGCCACTCACAGGTCGATTTAGTCCGCCAGCCGGGGCATTATTTAGTCATTTAATAACCGGTAATCCAGATGACTGGTATGTATTAGCAAGTCATTATGGTTATGGCTTTAGAGTTCAACTTAAAGAATTAGCCAGTAAAAATAAAGCCGGAAAACTGCTAATCACGTTGCCCGAGGGTGCTCGGGTAATAAAACCTGAGTGGGTACAAAGTGAAACAGATTTGTTGGCAGTGGTTACTTTGCAAGGTCGTTTGTTGATATTCCCTGTAGTAGATTTGCCCGCCTTAGCAAAAGGTAAGGGTAATAAATTGATACAAATACCTTCGGCTGACTTAAGCTCAGGAACAGATGCTGTTGTTGCGGTATTACCTATTCCAGAAAATAGTAATTTAAAAGTCATCTCAGGTAAGCGCTTTTTAAGTTTAAAAGCGGCAGATATCGCACATTATACAGGTGCTAGAGCTAAAAGAGGTTTACATCTCCCTAGAGGTTTCCAACGTGTTGATGGTTTAGAGCTAGAATAGAAAATACGCTTCAAGCTTATAGTTTGATCATTCTAAAAGCTAATTCTTAGATTTTAGGTTTATGTTAAAATTACCATCTATAAGCCCCGGTAGCTCAGTAGGATAGAGTGGTCCCCTCCTAAGGGACAGGTCGGACGTTCGAATCGTCTTCGGGGCACCATATAGATTATAGATAATAATTATTTTGGATAATTTATGTCTACACAACGTCCTGTGGTACTTTCTTTTTCTGGTCATGATCCTAGTGGAGGCGCTGGCGTTCAAGCTGATATAGAAACGCTTATTAGTCATCAATGTCATTCCGCCAGTGTTATTACTGCTTTAACCGAGCAGGATACGCGTAACGTAAAAAAGTTAATTCCGCAAAAACCAGAAAACATTGTTAGTCAGGCTAATAGAATATTAGCTGATTTAACGGTGAATGCTTTTAAAATCGGTTTAATTGGTCATCATGAAACAGCCTATGCGATTCATGAGATTTTAAAAGCACATCCCAAAATACCCGTGATATTAGACCCCGTTTTAGCTGCCGGTGGTGGCGCTCAACTTTACAGTGATTATTTAATAACAGAAATCATTGAACTCTTATTACCCTGTACTACCGTTGTAACGCCCAATAGCGAAGAAGCGCGTAAGTTAGTGGGACATGAGAATTTAGAACAATGTGGTTTGGAGATGTTGGCTCAAGGCTGTGAGTATGTCTTAATTACCGGCACGCATGAATCAACGCCGGCGGTGAGTAATCAGTTGTTTTATGATAATCAAATCTGGGAAACCTATACTTGGGATAGGTTGCCCCACAGTTATCATGGCTCAGGCTGTACCTTAGCCACCAGCATTGCGGCTTTAATCGCGCATGGTTTAGAACCCATTCAAGCGGTGATGGAAGCGCAAGAATATACGTGGAATTCTTTAAATAGTGGATATAAACCCGGTAAGGGTCAGTTCATTCCTAATCGCTTATTTTGGATGGAGGATGAGTCGTGAGGTTTCCATCTAGCGGCCTTTATGCCATTACTCAAACGGATAATAAATCTGAAGAAACCATTATTAAAGAAGTGCAGGCTGCCATCAAAGGCGGGGCCGTTGTCGTGCAATATCGAGATAAAAGTCCGGTTGATGCCGTTTCATTAGCCACAGCATTAGTTAAGGTGTGTCACGAATTTAATGTACCCTTATTGATTAATGATGATGTAGAGCTGGCTATAGCAGTGGGTGCTGATGGTGTGCATATCGGTAAAGAAGACGGTGCCATTGAATACGCTAGAACACGCTTAGGCGCTGATGCTATTATCGGTGCCTCTTGTTATAACTCGGTCGAACGTGCTTTAGAGGCGCAAGCTCAAGGGGCTACTTATGTGGCTTTTGGACGATTTTTTCCGTCTAATTCAAAACCTTTAGCCGCACCTGCTGAGTTAATGACTTTGCAAGCCGCAAAGCTTAAAATTTCAGTGCCTACTGTTGCTATAGGTGGCATCTTGCCAGAAAATGCAGGGCTATTATTAAATGCTGGGGCTGATCTATTAGCGGTTATCGGTGGGCTTTTTGATACGGCAGATGTTGAACAATCCGCTCGTGAATATAAAACACTGTTTAGTCAGCATCATTAGATCTAATTATCTATCTGTTGCGTCTCGATAGCTGTTTTATACCATGCCTTAGTGAGTTGGCTTTCAACGGCATGATTGATGATGGGTGCTGGATATGCACCTGCTTGATGTTGCTTATCCCATTGATGAATCGTTTTTGGCGTAAAGCCTTTTAATTCAGGTAACCAGTGATAAATATACTGACAGTCAGCATCAAACTTTTGTTGCTGTAACCAAGGGTTAAAGATTCTAAAATAAGGTTGTGCATCACAACCTGTTGAGGCCGCCCACTGCCAATTGCCGTTATTCACACAAGGATCATAATCGACTAAGTGTTGGGCAAAATAACGCTCTCCCCAACGCCAATTGATATGCAGATCTTTCACTAGAAAAGACGCCACTATCATTCTGACGCGGTTATGCATAAACCCCGTTTGATTCAGTTCTCGCATCCCCGCATCCACAATAGGAAAGCCTGTTTTACCTTGCGCCCACGCATTAAAATATTCAATATTATTATCCCATTTTAAATGCGCAAACTTTTCTAAAAAGGCATGCCCAAATACGTTAGGGAAGTGATAAGCGATATGGGTAAAAAAGTCTCGCCAATAGAGTTGGCGTAATAAAGGATGTTCAGTACCTATAGCATTAACAATCGCATAATAGGCCTCTCTTACTGAGCAGGTACCAAACTTTAAGTGGACTGATAATTTGCTCGTAGTATTTAGGCTGGGGAAGTCTCTGGTTTGGGTATAGTCTTTTTGAGCTTCGAGATGGTCCAAAATAAATAATGCTTGCTGGCGCCCCCCTTGTAGCATTGCATTTTCTAAGACTGTTTTCGAAATGTCTAGTTCTGCTAAGTTGATACTAGATTTGGGTAATAAAAAATTATGCTTAGAGAGTGCTTCGGGTAATGCCACTGGAAACCGAACGGCATTATTATAGAAAGCCGTAAAAACTTTGTAGGCGGTGTTATCGTGTTTAACGGCTTGTTCTGGTTCGGTCAATAAGGCATCTGCAATGATATGTAGTTTAAGTCCCAGTTCATTACACGTTAAGCCCAGTTGATAATCACGCTGTCTACTAAAGGGCGTGTAATCCCGATTTATAAATACAGCCTCTATGCCATGCTCTTTAACGACATGCTTTAATACCGTTTCAGGTAAGTCGTTATATAGACCTAATTCTGCCCCCACGCTGTTCATCTGCTGCTGTAAATCTTTAATAGACTGCAGCATAAATTGTAAACCGGGTTTACTTTGATAGGGATGAGCTTCTATCTGTCTGCGATCAAATATGAAACAAGCTAAAACATGTTCTGAAAGGTTTAGGGCGTGATTAAGACCGGTATTGTCTTGTAAACGTAAATCACGCCGAAAAATAAAGAGAGAGTTTTTATAGGTCGGCATTAAATGAATGGATGAAAGAGACTTTAAGCAGTGTCTCTAGCTGATTAAGTCGGCTTTTTTAAGTGCGGCACGGATTGATTCTAAGCGTTTATGGTTAATACCAAAATCAAAATGTCCAGTTCGTGAAGCTGACCGAACATGAATGGCATTGTTTTCTTTATCTAGGCAAAAGTCAACGTCATCCACAAATTTGAATATTAGGCTGGTGACCTCTGCGTGAATATTATCAGCACTTTCGTGCGTAATAATCAGACGGCTTTGATGATTTAATTCATCTTTTAAACTAGACCAGGCTTTATCTGACTCACCTTTAATCTTAAAGGGTTGTATGAAATGTTTACTTTCTTGGGTCTCACTGCTTAGGCAGTTAGGGATTTCTTGACAGGGTGGTAAAAGCTTATTAGGAAGGGTATCTGCCTGACTAGCTCCACTGAGTGTCATAAAAAGCATGTAAAAAAATATTTTAAAAGTCATAAGAAAGTACCGCTGATCAAAATCTAAAATAAAACCAGATTTTAATTTTCCATAAAATTTAAAAGTGTCAAATGCAATTTCAGTGAATAAGTTATTGAGAATATTACCTTATTATAATAATGGTTTAAGAGGTGGGTAGGGTGTTTTAAATTTGCAAGTTCAGAAATTTAAGTTAAAGTATGAGTGAGGTTAAATTTATCTTAGTTTAGATTTCATAATTATAATCGTCTAAAGATTGCAGAAGAACTGCAAGTGTACTTAAGGCGAATTTAAGTTGAGTTACCCTCAACTGGGAGAGGTACTGCAGTGCAAATTAAATTTCCTTTTGATTCATCTTCACCAATAACAGGTGAAGCCGCTATTAAAATTGAAAGACCCATCGCCGATGTTTTTGATTTTATTGGTGATCGGTTTTACGAAAACTATCCCAAATGGGCGCCAGAAGTTGTGGAGTTAAAACCATTAGATGGTAATCAACTCTTTGTGGGCGCTAAAACAAAGCAGGTTAGAGACGATCAAGGTGCCTTAGTCGAATCAGTGTTTGAAATTACTGACTATACACCTGTGGTTAATTTAACATTTAAAGGCATAGATGAGCCTTACAAACATGAATATATTCTTCAATCGATCGATGAGCCGTATTGTACCGAGTTAACCTTTCGTTTTGAGCTCTCTGAGATAGAAGTGTTCATGCGGCCTTTTCAGAAGTTGATCCGAGCCTCTATCGAAGAAGGTGCGGAAAATACCGTAGAAAATATTAAAAATTTAATGCTCGCTTGAGCACGATAAGCTAGTCATAGTGACTAAAAACTAAAGAATTGGAGTTAAAGATGCCTTTTATTGTAGAAAAAGATAGTGGACTTATACCACAAGTCCTGTCAGCCATTTTAGATGAATGTGTGAATGGAGTCACCTTAGCTGATCCTGATTTAGAAGATGCCCCTATCGTCTATGCGAACAAAGCTTTCGAGCGTTTAACAGGCTTTGGGCAAGAAGACATCATTGGTGTTAACTGTCGTTTTTTGCAGGGAGTAGATAGAGAACAGCCCGCTAGATACATTATTGCAGAGGCCATGAAAAAAAATGAGGGAGTAGAAGTGACCCTAAGAAATTATAAGAAAGATGGCACTTTATTTCACAACCGTTTAAAAATTACGCCCTTATTCGATAAGAAAAACCGAGTTATTTATTATCTCGGTGTGCAATACGACATTACTGAGCAAGTTGATTCTAATAATGAAATTAAAGAACTGAATGCTTTGTTACAGGCTATTGGTTCTAAATAAATAAAAATATTGCCATATTACGAGTAATTCAAAAATGAATGCGACTGAAGTAGAAACTGTTTCAACAAACGGAGGCCTTTATTTTAACGAGGCTTTATTTGGTTTGGCTATCATTGCATTTATTGTGCTGGTGGTGATGGAAAAACGACATCCGTTTCGGGATTTTCCAGCCAAGATTTTCAAAGAATCTTTTTCTACCAATACCACCGCATTTCTGGTTAACAATTTGATACTGAGCACTCTTAGTGCGTCTTCATTGTTTTTAGTGGCTCAGCAATTTGCTTCACATGGTTTACTCAGTGGCTTGGATAATGGGCCTATCAAGTGGGTATTAGCGTTTGCGCTGTTTGATTTAGCTATTTATGCTTGGCATTTCGTGAGCCATAAATCTGAATATTTATGGCGTTTTCACAAAGTGCATCACAGTGATAAAGGCTTTAATGTTTCCACTGGTTTCAGGTTTCATGTTTTTGATTTGTTGATAGAGATTGTTTACAAATGTGTGTTCGTAGTTGTAATTGGGGTGGACGCCTATTTGGTATTATCCATCGAAATTGTTGAATTATTTTTTATCTTATTTCACCACGCTAACATTAAAGTGCCCAATGAAGATAAGATATCTAATGTTTTTATCACGCCGTCTTTACATAGAACCCACCATTCTAAAAACCGTTCAGAGCATGATAGTAATTACGGTATTGTGTTTTCTTTTTGGGATAGATTGTTTGGTACTCGCAAAGAATTAGTACCTGAGCATATTGGCTTAGATATCATTCAAGCTGATAATTTTATTCAATTATTTTCTTTGGCTTTTATCACCGAAGTTAAGCTCAGAAAACTATTAAGCAGGATCCCAAAAGGTAAGGGTAAATGATCATCAAAACCCACAAAAGTATCCCTAGTTCTGAGATTACTGATCCAGCAATTTTTAAACAGCGTCGGCAGCTAATAAAAGCTATGTTGGCCATGGGTATAACTGGGTCAGGTATTTACTCGGGTTTTGCTGATGCCAATCAAGTTAACTGGCAGAATCTGCCTAAAGGTTATCAGCCCAAAGCGCCATTAATCCAGACTCCAGCTGATATCGCTAAAAACCATACTAATTATTATGAGTTTAGTTTTAACAAAACTGATTCTACTACTTTGGCTCAAGTGTTACCTATTGATCCTTGGTCAGTAGAAATTGCTGGAGAAGTTCAGAAGCCCGGTGTTTATCATTTAGAAGATTTGTTAAGCCAACAAACTTTACAAGAATATATCTATCGATTTCGCTGTGTAGA
>CANGLL010000101.1 GCA_947454605.1 Methylococcaceae bacterium
CCGATCCCATCCCGAACTCGGAAGTGAAACCGTTTAGCGCCGATGATAGTGTGGCAGTTTGCCATGCGAAAGTAGGGAATTGCCAAGCGCTTAATATCAAACCTCGATATCCATCGGGGTTTTTTTTTGGCTTCAAAAAAAGTATACGATCAAGTTAGATATTGATACAGAATTAATATGCAGATTCCTTGGGATAAAATTGATACCGTTTTGCTTGATATGGACGGAACTTTATTAGATTTAAATTTTGATAATCATTTTTGGAATGAGTTTGTTCCACTTAAATATGCTGAACAAAATAATTTAAGTATTGCAGAAGCTAAAGAAGAGTTAAAACCTAAGTTTAAAATAATGGAAGGTCAACTTGAATGGTATTGCTTGGATTATTGGAGCGATAAATTAAATTTAAATATTGCCGAATTAAAACAAGAGGTGTCAGAATTTATTACTGTAATGCCCCACGTTATGGAATTTTTAGAAATTTTACTTCATTCTACTAAAAAAGTTCTATTAGTGACTAATGCTCATCGGTGTAGTCTAAATTTAAAAATGGATAAAACCTGTTTACAGGTGTTTTTTGATGACATTATAAGTTCGCATGATTATGGAGTTCCTAAAGAAGATTTTGATTTCTGGAATAAATTACAAAATGATCATTTTTTTGATAAAGAAAGAACAATTTTGATAGATGACAGTTCCTCAGTATTAGAATCAGCAAGAAATTTCGGGATAAAATATCTATTGTTTGTTAGTACACCAGATAGTAACTTACCACCTAGATATTCTTCAGATTTTGATTATATTGTAGATTTTAGAGATATTATGAGCGGTTTATAACCAATTTTTCATATAATAACTACTTATGTGCAATGATCAATTATAATTACTAGTAAATCTACAAATAATCAATATTGTTCGAAATTGATTGACTATAATAACTATCCCCCCTATAGTTTTACTTTTTAAAATTGGAGATGTAGTGTGAGCGATTCAGTTCTTCATGTAAGTGATAGTGAATTTAACGAAACTGTTATTAAAGCAAATGGTCCTGTACTCGTGGACTATTGGGCTGAATGGTGTGGTCCATGTAAAATGATCGCTCCTGTTCTTGATGCTGTTGCACAAGAATATGAAGGTAAATTAACCATAGTTAAAATTAATATTGATGAAAATCCTCAAACTCCACAGATTTATGGTGTTCGAGGTATACCAACTCTTATGCTTTTTAAAAATGGCGAAGTTGAGGCCACTAAAGTTGGAGCTTTAACTAAAGCTGAATTAGCAAAATTTATCGATACTAATATTTAAATTGATTATTCAGATCCGTACTTTGGTAGACGGATCTGAATACTTAAGTTATAATCTTCCAGTTGCATTTAGTATTTGCATCTTATCCATCATTCGATATTTAAATCCTGTATTCTTCCCTTTTGTTGCTTAAATACCTTTATGGAAAGGGCAGCAATTCTTTGAGCCATCTTTTTTATGAATCTTACCGAGTTAAAATTAAAACAAATTAGTGAAGTTATCGAAATAGCTGAGTCGTTAGGCTTAGAAAATGTTGCAAGATCTCGAAAGCAAGACTTGATTTTTGCGATTTTAAAAAAACAAGCTAAAGCTGGAGATGATATTTCTGGTGATGGTGTTCTTGAAATTTTACAAGATGGTTTTGGCTTCTTAAGAACACCAGGTTGTTCGTATTTAGCCGGTCCAGATGATATTTATGTATCACCAAGTCAGATTAGACGTTTTTCTTTAAAAACTGGTGATACTATCACCGGAAAAATAAGACCACCTAAAGATAACGAGCGTTATTTTGCAATGCTTAAGGTTGATCAGATCAACTTTGAACCCCCTGAAAATACAAAGAATAAAATCACATTTTCAAATTTAACCCCCTTATTTGCAAAGCAAAAGTTTTCTTTAGAGCAGGGTAACGGTACTAGTGAAGATCTAACAGGTAGAATTATTGATTTGATTGCACCGATAGGAAAGGGACAGAGAGGATTAATTGTTTCTCCACCTAAAGCTGGTAAAACTATGATTATGCAGAGTCTAGCTCAGGCAATAGCGGAACGAAATCCTGAGTGTTATCTTATTGTATTATTAATAGATGAAAGACCTGAAGAGGTAACTGAGATGGAAAGATGTGTTCGAGGAGAGGTTATATCAAGCACTTTTGATGAACCAGCGACTAGACATGTCCAAGTAGCTGAAATGGTAATTGAAAAGGCACGTCGTTTAGTTGAACATAAACACGATGTAGTCATTCTTTTAGATTCTATTACACGTCTTGCTCGAGCTTATAATACTGTAGTACCGTCATCAGGTAAAATTCTTACTGGTGGTGTAGATGCAAATGCTTTAGAAAAGCCAAAGCGTTTTTTTGGTGCAGCAAGAAATATTGAGGAAGGTGGTAGTTTAACGATTATTGCAACAGCTTTAGTTGATACTGGATCAAGAATGGATGAGGTTATCTATGAAGAATTTAAAGGCACTGGTAATATGGAGTTGCATTTAGATCGTAAAATAGCGGAGAAGAGGATCTACCCTGCAATTAACATTAATCGATCAGGAACGCGACGTGAAGAGTATTTGGTTGATGCAGAAACATTGCAAAAAACTTGGATTTTGCGAAAAATTTTACAACCAATGGACGAAACAGCAGCATCTGAGTTTTTAATTGGTAAATTAAAGGATTTTAAAACTAATGCTGAATTTTTTGATTCAATGAAGCGTTAATTTTTTATGGCTAATGATTTAACTTTATTAATACATGCGTTAATTTTAGGCTTGGTAGAAGGGCTTACAGAGTTTCTTCCTGTTTCATCAACGGGACATTTAATTTTATTAGGTCAGTTGCTTGGCTTTAACGATGATAAAGGAAAGGTCTTTGAAATCGCCATTCAGTTTGCGGCAATTTTAGCCGTAGTTTGGGAATATCGTAAACGATTGTCTCATACAGTTTTGAGTTTAAGTTCTGACACGTCTTCTCAACGTTTGGCGGTTAATTTGATTGTGGCATTTTCACCCGCTGCCATTTTAGGTTTTTTGTTTTTAAAACAAATTAAGGTTTATCTTTTTAATCCTTTTGTAGTTGCTTCCGCTTTTATTTTAGGTGGTTTTTTAATTATATGGGCCGAAAAACGTAAGCATAATGTTCATGCTGAATCAATGGATGATTTAACTTGGATTGATGCTTTGAAAGTGGGTTTTGCCCAGGCTTTAGCGATGATACCTGGGACTTCACGTTCTGGCGCTACTATTATTGGTGGATTATTTTTTGGTTTATCACGTCGTACCGCTACAGAGTTTTCATTTTTCCTTGCTATTCCCACTATGTTTGCCGCTACCTTGTATGATGTGTACAAAAATCGGGATTTATTTAGTATTGATGATTTGACTTTATTTGCTGTGGGTGGAACGGTGTCTTTTATCAGTGCATTTATTGCTGTTAGAGGTTTAATCCGTTTTATTAGTCGTCATGACTTTACTGTATTTGCTTGGTATCGGATCGTTTTCGGAATCATTGTATTAGTGTCTGCCCGAATGGGTTGGGTTGATTGGGGAACTCATTAATTTAGATTGCAATATATTTTTTATAAAAAGGGCGCCATAGGGGCCCTTTTTATTTGTAATGGTGATTAACCTAACAATTCTTTTGTTTTAGCAATGATTCCTGATGGATCAATACCTTGATGTGGGAATTGTTCCCAAAGACCGCCACAGCCTTCTTTATGTGTTGCTATATGAGCAAATTTAGGGGTCAGACCACGTTCAAGTAACCATGAACCAAAGCGACTGCCTAAACCTGTCTTTTTGTTATAAGATTCCACAACGAGGACAAATGGTGCTTTACCTATTTTGGCCATCATGTCTTCATCAATCACATTCAAAGTTGGTTTATTAATTAATCCAACATCAATGCCTTCTAATTTTAAACGTTCTACAGCATCAAGTGCTCTGTATAAAGATTCGCCAAAACTAACAATGTATCCTTGGGTTCCTTCACGAACCACTTCATCTTTGCCAGAAACAAATTTGTAATTTCCACCAAAGAAGTCTTCACCATCTGTATTTAAAATAGTAGGAACTTTAGAGCGAGTTGAGAAAACAAAACGTAAGCCAGGATTAAAGAAGATAGTTTCTAAACACGCCTTCATTTGTAGAGGGTCAGCAGGGAAATACAGGTTAGTGTCATAACCATCAGTTAACCCGTTGTCCGCAAACATATTGTTTATACCAAAATGGCAGGTGTTATCTGCCATATCGTCAATACCAGAGTGTGAGAAATGGCTAAGTACGTTTGAATTATTCAAACGTGCCATCGTGATTTCAGACATTAACATTTCTAAGAATGCACTAAAGGTACCAAAAATACCTTGTTTACCAGCTTCCATACCAAAACCAGCAGCGGCAGAGAAGTTGCCACGTTCCATAATGCCTGAAGAGATAAATATTTCAGGGTAGGCTGCATGGATTTTGAATAAACCACAAGAGCCTTCAAGATCACTATCAATAACACGAACTTTTTCGTAACGTTCTGCTTCGCTTAAACGACTTAAAATTTCAACAGCAGCATCACCAAAGACATTACGGTTAGCATCCCATCTATCACTAGAGCCTAGGAATATAGCATCATTTTTAGGTGCTTTAATTTCTTTTAAGTGATCAGCGGCAGCTTTGTGACCACGAGATTCTAAATATTCAACAGCGACTTTAACAGAAATAACATCATGACCGTGTGTTGAACCTTCAAGACCAACAATGCCAGGGCACATAGGGCGATGGTTAATAACAGCTACTGGGCCATCTGTATTAATTGCTTGGCAAATGCGTTTGTATAGATCATCAAGATCTTCACCATCACCTTCTAAGACGGTAACACCTTGACCTGCAAGTGTTTTAGAAGTGGAGCAACCGGCTAAGTATTTAGATGGATGCCCCGCGATAGTTACATCATTATCATCAATGATTAATTTTACGTTAAGGCCTTGAGCTACAGCTAAGCGAGCGGCCTCTGCGTCATTGCCTTCTTGTTGTGAGCCGTCTGATCCTAAGCAAAAAACTACTTTTCGTGGGTTAGCTATGGCTACACCATTAACATAAGGCCACATATGTCCTAAACGACCTGAGCTAAATTTGACACCAGGTGTAAAACCTAATTCAGGGTGGCCTGGTAAATGAGAGTGAGCTGCTCGGTATTCCATTAGGCGTTCAGCAGGCAAGTCACCATTTAAAGTTGACATTAGATATTGAGTTGCTACACGGTGTCCAGCTTCATCGAAAAATATGGGTACGAAGCTATGTTCAGATCCTCGAAATAATGCGTCCATAATCATCACTTCAGGTACTGTATCGTAAGGGCCACCTGTATGTCCACCAACGCCTCTGGCCGCACCTGTTGCAGTAAAGAATACGATTGCATCGCGACAAAGTTGAATGTTGGCTTTAAGGCTGTCTCTTTGTTCGGCAGTTAGAGTGTTAACGCACGGATCTAATGTTAAGCGTTTATAAGCGCTAAGATCGATTGGAAAATTTGACATGATATGCTTCTCGTGAGTAAAAGGTATGTATTGCTTTGATTTTTGTTTATCACTAAATAACAATAGAAAAATTATTTCAGTAATTTTTAGTGAGTTATTTTTAGTTAAATTTATATGTAATGCTAATATTTTACGAGTCTTTGTATTTTAATCCTAAGCAATCTTAATGGCACATCATGATATGTGATCTTGTTTACGTTAGGGTAATAACAAACCTAAATATTTTACGAAAGTTAAGCTATGTTAATGCTTTTATAGCCCAACTATTGTGCAGATTACACCCTGTCCTTTGTTGTCTGCAAGATATTTTAGTGAAGATTTGTAATGAGAAAATTAAGCCATTATAAATGTAATTATAAACCAGCTGGGTATGTGGATTTTATGCTTAAGTATAGTCACTAAGAGCTGTCCTTTTTAAATAAAAATGAGACAATGCATTTCATCCTTTAATAAAAATTTTGATTCGAAATTGCCGACATTTATAAATCCTTCTATGCTTCGTGTTGCTCTAGCCAGTTTTATAGGTACGGCAATTGAGTTTTATGACTTTTATATCTACGGGATGGCGGCTGCTTTGGTAATTGGTCCTTTTTTTTTTCCTGAAGGAAATACACCGACTCAAGTTTTGAGTGCGTTTCTTACCTTTTCAGTTGCGTTTTTAACACGACCTTTAGGAGCTATGATTTTTGGGCATTTTGGTGATCGAGTGGGACGCAAAACCACATTGGTTTCCTCATTGTTAGTAATGGGGATTTCAACTTTGCTCATCGGCTGTTTGCCCGGATACTCTACTATTGGTGTGTGGGCTCCGGTATTATTGTGTTTATGTCGATTCGGACAGGGTATAGGCTTAGGTGGTGAATGGGGCGGTGCGGCATTATTTGCAACAGAGAATGCTCCCAAGGGTCAACGGGGGGTTTATGGAATGTTTCCGCAATTAGGACCTCCGGTTGGTTTTCTTTTGGCAACGGGAAGTTTTTTATTACTCACTTATTTTCTAACCGAACATGAATTTATGTCTTGGGGGTGGCGTATTCCCTTTTTGGGTAGTTCAGTGCTGGTGTTGATTGGAATATATATCCGGTTAGCCTTAGTAGAAACCCCCGTATTTGCTAAAGTATTAAAGCAGAATAAACGCTCAACATTACCTATTAAAGAAATACTCAGTTCTCATCTTGTATCTTTATTGCTAGGTGCTTTAGCAATGGTTGTATGTTATGCGTTGTTTTATATTTCTACAGTTTTTTCTCTAAGTTACGGAACTACTACACTAAATATTCCGCGTCAGTATTTTCTTGGAATGCTGTGTATAGCAGTTATTTTTATGGCGATTGCTACGCCATTATCTGCTTGGGCAGGGGATATTTATGGTAGACGACCTGTATTACTTATTGCTTGTAGTATTGCCTTGTTATCTGGCTTTTGTTTAGAACCCATGATGAATACAGGAAAGCCGTTAATTATTACGATTTTTTTATCGATGGAGTTATTTCTAATGGGTGCTATATTCGCGCCTATGGGAGCGTTATTGCCTGAATTGTTTCCTGCTCATTTGAGGTATAGTGGCGCGGGAA
>CANGLL010000102.1 GCA_947454605.1 Methylococcaceae bacterium
AAGATATTGAGCACCTCATTAATCATTTTATGGCGATGGTCGCCAGCACACATGATATAGCATCACCCTCCCTAAGTAAGCCTGTCTTAGCCGTTTTAAAGAATTATCCTTGGCCGGGTAATGTGCGTGAATTACGCAATTTGTGTGAACGATTGAGTATTCTTTTAGCGGGTAAAGTAATTGAAGTGGAACACCTCCCCAGTGAGTTTTTTTCGGGTGCAGATGCCACTGCGTTAGAGGGATTTATATTGCCTCATGAGGGGCTTAATTTAGAGCAGTTAGAAGTAGAACTTATTCAACAAGCGTTAGACCGCACGAATGGTAATCGAAGTAAGTCTGCCAAATTGCTAGGGCTGACTCGGGATACCTTGTTGTACCGAATGCAAAAGCACGGGTTTAGAGATTCAGGAAAGTAGTTTAAGATAAGCTTACTGCCTTAACGAAACCAATCTCGCTTGTCTCATCACCGCTTTTAAATCACTCACCGCCTGCGCTAATCCCACAAACAATGCTTGAGCAATAATCGAGTGACCAATATTTAGCTCAACAATCTCAGGGATGGCGCAAATGTCTTCCACGTTATGAAAGTTTAAACCATGCCCCGCATTCACTTGTAAGCCGGCGCAGTGTGCGTATTTTGCGGCTTCTATAATGCGAACCAGCTCCGCGTTTTTTTCTTCTGTTGTTGTAGCATCCGCATAGCAGCCTGTATGCAGTTCAATAACGGGTGCACCCGCTTCTACAGCGGCATCAATTTGTACTGTATCAGGATCAATAAATAAAGAGACTTCGATGCCTGCATCACCCAGCGTTGCGCAGGCGCTTTTCATGCGTCGAATGTTACCCGCTATTTCTAAGCCACCCTCTGTGGTTAACTCTTCTCGCTTCTCGGGGACTAAACAGCAAGCGAAGGGGTTTACTTTTAAAGCAATGCCAATCATTTCATCAGTGACAGCCATTTCCATATTTAAGCGCGTTTGTAGTGTTTCTTTTAACAAGAACAAATCTTTATCTTGAATGTGTCTACGGTCTTCTCTTAAATGCGCGGTAATGCCATCAGCGCCTGCTTGTTCAGCTATGAGAGCGGCTTGTACAGGGTCTGGATAGCGCGTACCTCGTGCTTGTCTGATGGTACAGATGTGGTCAATATTAACGCCTAATAATATGTTTGATGTGTTCATTTTTCTAGATGTTGCATGATTTGGTTAATAACAGCTCTGCTTTTTAAAGGCTTGCCATTTAGATAAGTCGCGATCACCTTGCGCATGATTAATTTCGCTTCTAATAAGGTTTGGGGTTCTAATAGTTGTTTTGCTTTAAGGGCTAAAAGCGTCTTTCCAGATAATTGCCCATCGACTGCGGGAATCGCCCCTTGTTCTACATCAAAGTGATAGGTCAATAAGGGGTCTATTTTGTTGCTGTTAGCATCATAATCTAATTCTAGACCATATCCCGTAGCTTCAATGAGTTCTAATTCAAAAATGCGTAGACTGGCTTCAATATTAGGATCAGATATCAATCTGGCCAAGCAATTTTTATAACAGATAAACACATCAGGGTGTGGGTCGTATTTATGTAAAAAACAGGTGATGAGTTCATTGACATAAAAGCCGCAATACAGCGCAATGCCTTGTAAGGTGTCAAACTCCCCTGAGACTTCAACATGACTCAGGGTTTTTAAATCAGACTTGCCAAAATAAGAAATATTTAAGGGCAGAAAGGCCTGTAATAGGCCTGCTGTTTTAGACTTGGGCTTTCTGACCCCTTGGGCTAATAAAGAGATTCTGCCAAAATCTTGAGTAAGAATATCAATAATTAAACTGGTTTCTCGGTATTTACGCTGTGCAAGAATATAGGCAGGTTGTAAATAAACAGTGTTTTCAGTCATTAAATCCTAGGCTTTGCATGGCTCTTTCGTTATCAGACCAATTCTTTTTAACTTTAACCCACAACTGTAAATACACTTTCTGATCAATCAGTCTTTCTATATCAATACGTGCATCAGTACCCACACTCTTAAGCATTTCGCCGTCTTTACCGATCACGATAGTCTTTTGGCCAAGGCGTTCTACCCAAATAATAGCGTAAATTTTAGTCAGGTTTTCATGCTCTTCGTAGCGTTCCATTTCTACTGTTAAAGCATAAGGTACCTCGTCACCTAAACGACGCGTTAGTTTTTCTCTAATGATTTCAGCCGCCAGAAAACGCTCAGGTCGATCCGTGATTTGATCTTCGGGATAGATTAAGTTTTGTTCGGGTAACAACTGCATAATCAAACTTTCTAGTTCATCTAAGTTGGTACGTTTTAATGCCGAAATAGGGACTAAATGCTCAAAAGGAAACTTATGCTGTGCTTCTGCAAAGAAAGCCAAAATCTCATCTTTATCTTTTACTTTATCCACTTTATTAACGGCCAAAATAACCGGTAAGCCGGCTTGCTCTAGCTTCTTAAAGATCACTTCATCGTATTCATGCCAAGACAAGCCATCAATCAACCAAACGATCACATCAACCCCTAATAAGGTGGTCTCAGCGGTACGATTAAGGTATCGATTTAGGGCCTTGCTCTCATTATTGTGCATGCCAGGGGTGTCCATATAAATGGCTTGGCCTGCGTCCGTGGTATTAATGCCTAAAATTCGATGGCGGGTGGTTTGAGGTTTGCGGGAGGTAATGCTGATTTTTTGCTTAAGCAAATGATTCATCAGAGTAGATTTGCCAACATTTGGGCGCCCGATGAGGGCTACGAAACCACAGTTCATTACTTAACCTTATTAATGTGTTCTAACATGAGTTCTGCCGCTGCTTGCTCGGCTTTCTTTCGAGAGATTCCTGCGCCAATACAAGTAAAGTCCATATTTGAGATTCGGCATCTAACTTTGAACATTTGTTCATGCGCCAATCCAGACATGGTCACTAAAGTGTATTCAGGCAAGTCTTGTTTTTTAGACTGCATCATTTCTTGCAGTTGTGTTTTGGGGTCTTTTTGCCAATTGTCCAATGATAAGCTGTTGAGCTTATCGCTAAACAATATTTCTATCCAGCTTTTGCAGGCCTCGATGCCCTGATCTTTATACAAGGCGCCCATAATCGCTTCTAAGGCATCAGATAGGATAGAGTCACGACGAAAGCCACCGCTTTTAAGCTCGCCAGAGCCCAGGAATAAATATTCACCTAGATTATGTTCTCTCGCTAAGTCAGCTAAAGAGCTTTGATTAACAAGGCTGGCTCTTAAGCGACTTAAAACGCCTTCGCTGGCTTGTGGGAATAAATCATATAGCTTTTGTGCAATCACAAACCCTAAGATCGAATCGCCTAGAAACTCTAGGCGTTCATTGTTTTTTGCATGCGCACTGCGGTGTGTTAAAGCCGCGGTAAAGAGTTGTGGGTCATTAAAACTTAACCCTAGTTTTCTAGCTAAAACATCTGCTTTTTTAATCACAATGGTGAGGTCTTATTTTAAAATCGTGCCAATGCGACTGAAGCCAACACCGGTATTTTCTAAATCCCAGTTCATCCAGATAAAGAAAGCCTTACCAACTAGGTTTGCTTCAGGAACTGGCCCCCAGTAGCGGCTATCGTTACTGTTGTCTCTATTGTCACCCATGGCAAAGTATTGGCCTTCTGGGACTTCGTAAACAAACTCAACGGTGGGCGCACCATTTCTAATTAAAATGTTATGTTCAACGCCGGTTAAATTCTCAACAAATTCTTCTGCACCGGTCATATCATCACCTTGGCCTACGCCATGAAAAGTCCCTAAAGAAATTTCACTAATAGCTTGGCCATTTACGGTGAGTCTTTTGTTGCTGTATTCAATTTTATCACCGGGTAAACCGATAATACGTTTAATGTAATCAACCGTTGGATCTTTAGGGTAACGGAAGACAAAGATATCACCCCGTTGGGGTTTATTAATCTCTAGAATCTTTTTATTGATGATGGGTATGCGAATGCCGTAGGTAAATTTATTCACTAAAATAAAGTCGCCCACCAATAGCGTTGGCATCATAGAACCTGAAGGAATTCTAAAAGGCTCAGCGATAAAAGATCTTAGTAAAAATACGATGAGTACGATAGGGAAGAAAGAGCGTGCATATTCTACGTAGAAGGGCTCGTTTTCTTCACTAAAGGTTTCGCCTCTAGATTTAAGAATCAGTAAATAACCACCCCAAATAATGCCCGTTACAACGGAAGCAACAAAGAGAAAAAAAGAAAAATCGTAATCCATAATGATGTCTAATGTGTTTAGGGGTAAGGTTAGTGCCTTACCTTAAATTTAATAGTAGGGTGTTTTCTTATTCTTTATTCAATTGTAATACCGCTAAGAAGGCTTCTTGAGGTATCTCAATGTTGCCTACTTGCTTCATGCGTTTTTTACCGGCTTTTTGTTTTTCTAACAACTTCTTCTTACGGCTAATATCGCCGCCGTAGCATTTAGCGATTACGTTTTTACGCATGGCTTTAACGGTAGAACGCGCAATAATCTTAGAGCCAATGGCCGCTTGAATCGCGACCTCGTACATTTGCCTAGGGATTAAATCCTTCATCTTTTCAACTAAATCACGACCGCGATTATTACTTAAATCACGGTGCACGATAATAGATAAAGCATCCACTTTGTCCGCGTTGATTAATACATCCAGTTTAACAAGATCAGCAGCTTGAAAGCGTAAGAACTCATAATCAAAAGAAGCAAAGCCACGGCTCACTGATTTTAAGCGGTCAAAAAAGTCCAGTACTACTTCACTTAACGGCATTTCATAATTTAGAGACACTTGGCTACCGACATACTGCATATCTTTTTGTATGCCACGTTTCTCAATACATAAAGTGATAACCCCGCCTAAATAAGCTTGGGGCACCAAAATATTGGCACGAATAATCGGCTCTCTAATTTCTTTAACCACACCCCCATCCGGTAAATCGGCGGGATTATCCACCATTAAAATCTCATTGGTTTGGGTGATCACTTCATACACCACCGTGGGAGCTGTCGTGATAAGGTCGACATTGTATTCGCGCTCTAAGCGCTCTTGCACAATCTCCATGTGCAACATGCCTAAAAAGCCACAGCGGAAACCAAACCCTAAGGCTTGTGACGATTCAGGTTCAAACTGTAAAGCCGCATCATTGAGGTTTAACTTGTTAAGCGCTTCGCGTAAACCTTCGTAATCATCAGAGCTAACAGGATACAAGCCAGCAAAAACGCGAGGTTGTACGCGTTGAAATCCAGTGAGTTGTTCAGGGGCTGGTTTGTCAGTCCATGTAATAGTATCACCTACCGGCGCACCAAAAATGTCTTTAATACCCGCCACCACGTAGCCTACTTCGCCGGTATTTAATAGCTCTTTTTCTAAACGCTTAGGGGTAAATACGCCGACTTTTTCCGCGATAAAAGACTTACCGGTCGACATAATAGTAATCTTTTGTTTACGGCGAATACTACCGTGCATAATTCTAACTAAAGACACCACGCCCAAATAGCTATCAAACCAAGAGTCGATAATTAAAGCTTGTAAGGGGCCGTCTGGATCACCCACTGGGTGCGGCACTTTAATGACTAATTGTTCCAATACATCCAATACGCCTAGGCCTGTCTTGGCGCTGATCATTAAGGCTTCGTCAGCGGGAATGCCAATCACTTCTTCGATTTCGTTTTTGACGCGTTCAGGCTCGGCAGAGGGTAGGTCGATTTTATTTAATACCGGTACGACTTCTAAACCTTGTTCAATCGCGGTATAGCAGTTAGCCACACTTTGCGCTTCTACCCCTTGGGCGGCATCAACGACTAATAACGCGCCTTCACAAGCGGCTAAAGAACGCGATACTTCATAAGAAAAATCAACGTGGCCTGGGGTGTCAATAAAGTTAAGCTGATAAGTTTCGCCGTCTTGGGCTTTAAAATCCAAAGTCACGCTTTGGGCTTTAATAGTGATGCCACGCTCTCTTTCAATATCCATTGAATCAAGCACTTGAGCAGACATTTCTCGGTCACTTAAGCCACCACACATCTGAATAAAACGGTCGGCAAGGGTAGATTTTCCATGATCGATATGCGCGATAATGGAGAAATTTCTGATATGTTTTAAATCCACGGTATTTAACTGATGATGAGGTTGTTAGGCGTTATTGCTTTGTTATTGGCGATTAAACAGAATACGGTCATTCAATCGACTATAAAATGTCGGTGATTATAACAGAATTAGTTATCATGCTTTGTAAAAACCAATGCTCACGGGCATTACGGTGGCTTATTTAATCGTTAGCAATAGCCTACGAATTAACCAAATTGAACGATCTAAAAAGATAGTCACATTTAATAATGCTTGATAATTGGACTGCTCTATACCTCTAGCCTCATTCATTAACATATCACGAAGGCGTTCCATAATTTCTGTACGATCATCTGTCATTATTTCTAATAATGGAACGCTTTCTTTATCATCATTTGCAACGCAATCAACTAAGGTGAGTAAGATAAAATGAAACCCCTCCACGACGCTACTACGAATTTGCAAAATACCACTGGTTTTTGGTAAACCATTTAAAGTAATGCCTAATTGATGAGTTGAATCCAATAATTGTCCAAGAAGTTCAGATTGTGCTTGTAGCTTTAAATTTCGGTCAACGACTTCGATATCGGGTTGATAGTCTAGCATTTCAGCTAGAAAAGTTCTTATAGCTTGTAAGATAGTTAGACTACTATGAAGTAGTACTTCTCTACTGTCATTATTTAAGGGAGTGCCATCGTAAGGGAGTAGATTAGGTATACGAGAGACTATATCTTTAGCTTCACATTCTGCAAGGGTAATCGCTGTTTGTGGGTCTTCTAAGGCTTGATCATATAGATATTGTGGACGGGATAATTCTTCGTGTTGAGTAGGCGGGGACAAACGCTCACAAATACCCAGTACAGTTTTGCTAATAGGTAATGTTCCCAAAACCCCGGCTATTTGAATGGCAAAATAGGTTAAGGCAATTTGACCGGCTAATTTAGGATCGACATTGGCAATTGTGGATTTAAGAAGTGGCCAATGATAAATGTTTTCTAAATAAAAAAGACCTATGAG
>CANGLL010000103.1 GCA_947454605.1 Methylococcaceae bacterium
CCCAGCGCATTATTTAAAGTCAGTTGTGTTTCGCGTAAGGCTTGTAAAGTTGTACGCTGTTCAAGTTTTATACGTTGCTCTGCTAAGGCTATTTGTTGTGGGGCTAGGGCTAATAAGGCGGCAGAAAGCGTAGCAGTTTGTTGTTCTGTCTCTAAAACCGATGTGTTAATTTGCGTTTGTTGACTTAATTCAGCATCTAGCTTGGCCTGACTGCTTAGGGCTTTTGCTTGTTGATGGGTTAAGCTAGTTTTGGCCTGGTTAAGTTGTATAACTTGATCTTTAAATTGAGTTAAAGAAAAGTGCTGGGTATTTAGGTCATTAATTTTTAGGGCAGCTGTTTTTGCCGTATTTAATAGGTTTTCAGCGGTTGTTTTGGCAGTTGTCGCGGTTGTAATTGCCTGTGTTGCTTGTTCAATTTGTTGCGTTAACTCAGCTAAGGCCGTGGTTTTTTCTAGATGATTTTTATACAGCGGTTGTATTCTTTCTGCTTGAATCGCGTTATTTAAGTTTTGTTGTTGGTTTAATATATCGGGCTGTAACTCAAGTTGCTTAGCCAGTTCTATTTCTTTTTGATTTAAAGTTTCAAAGCTTTTTTGTAATGTTTCCGCGTGTTGTTTGGCTAAGGTCGCTAGAGTTTGTGCAGCTTGCGCTTGGCTTTTAAGTTCGGCAGCATGGTGTAACTGGGGGGCTAGTTGTAAGGCTTCTGCATCCATGTCGGCTTCTGAATTTACGTTTGCAGTTTGTAGAATGCCTATGATCTGTTGATTATTATCAGCTACAGCGCGTCTTATTTCTGCAGATTGGTCTTTTAATTGCCTTTCGATGCGTTTGTATATATGGGTTTGAAATAACTGGCTAAAGATTTCTTCTCTATTCGCAGAATTAGCCATTAATAAGTCACGGAACTTACCTTGGGGTAATACGATGACTTGTCTAAATTGTTCAACATTAAGCCCTAATAAGTCTGATATGTAAGCGCTAGCGTCATTTACTTTTTTTGCGACTAGTAGTTCGCCTTCTGCAGAGCCATCCAATAACCAGAGTTGTGCTTCTGGCGTTTGTAGGGTTGTACCTTCGCCTCGGGTTCTTGGGCGTTCTTGGGCAGGAATGCGTCTAATACGGTAGGTTTTTATGTTTAAGCTAAAATCTAAAATGACTTCTGTTAGTAAATTTGCGGCGGCATGATCACAGCGCATTTGGGCACCATCGCGTTCTGCGCCCGTCGTTTGGCCAAATAAAGCAAAGCATATGGCATCTAAAATTGAGCTTTTACCAGCGCCAGTAGGACCATTAATTAAAAATAAGGGATTATCGCCCAAGGTACTAAAATCAATGTGTTCTGTTTTTGCAAAGGGGCCAAAAGCTTGCAATGTAAGTTGTAATGGTTTCATGCTAAACCACCTTCTGTAGAGTTAACGGTTGAGGTGATAATGTTTGTAATGGCCGTGTGTTGCTCTGGGGTTAAATCTTGACCTGATACTTGTTTAAAGAAATCCTGAAACATGTCCAGTTCACCCCGTTTAAGTTTGTCACGGTTTACTTGCAGATTTCCGGAGTCTTGTAGCCAAGTTTTTTCTATGTGCAACACATTCTCGTAGACTTGGCGTAACTTGCTCATAGGGTCAAGAATGGCATTTTGGTCGGTTAAGCGGATTAATAAATAATCTTGATGATTGGGATCTGTTGCGCCCTGTTTTAATAAACTTTCTAAGTCACCTTCTAAGGTTCGCATGTCGTGTAAGGGTTTTAAAGGTAAATGCTCTGTTGATTTAAGTCCTGTCTCATCCATCTCAACAAGCGTGACGCCCTTTTGTTGGCGTTGTTCTGAAAAGCTATACTTTAATATAGACCCCGAATAGCGAATATGCGCTTCACCTTTGTGTTGTGGATTGTGTAAATGCCCTAGTGCTACGTAATCAAAGGCTTTAAAGGGTTCTACACTCACTCTATCGGCCCCGCCAATAGATAAAGGTCTTTCTGATTCTGAGGCTTCTGCACCATCTATAAAGCAATGGCTGATAAGTACATTAATTACATTCGCATTTTTTACGGCATTGATTTTTTCAACTAGGTATTGGTGGGCTTCGTCATGACTCGTTACATCAACCTCAAAATGATTACGCACCGATTCAGGGTCGTTATAAGGAATACCGTAAAAGGCTATTGCATGGCCGTTTTTGTTAAGAATAACGGGTTGGGTAATTTGGTTTAAGTCGCCAATAATATGTAGGCCGGCTTGCTTAAGTTGCTTTGAGCCAAAGCGTAAACGTTCTGCACCATCATGGTTGCCTGGGATTAATAGCACGGGTACGGCTAAATCGGTACAAATGGTATTTAATACTTCATCTAATAAACTAACTGCGGCTGCAGGTGGCACTGATCTGTCGTAAATATCGCCAGCTATTATGACCGCATCAACGGCCTCGTTTCTTATGTATGCCACAATCTGTGCAAGCACATGGCGCTGATCATCAAGTAATGAAACATTGTGAAATTGGCGCCCGATATGCCAGTCAGAAGTGTGTAAAAATTTCATGGGGGTAGCGTGTGAGGTCGTTAATGGGGTTTTATTGCATTATATAAACAATATAGCCATCTTAGTTTTCTTAGTCTTCATCAGACCAATCAAAATTGTTTAATAATTCAAGATATTCGTGGTCTTCTGCTTGGCTAGGTAAGCTTTTGTCGAATAAAGCATAATAGTCATCGCGTTTTTTATATTCAACGGCGGTAGGTTTGGGTAAGGTAATGTTTTCCATTTTTGTTTCCTCTTTAAAAATAGTTGTTGTCATTTACGACGGTTGTTATTTTAGAAATAGGAAACGACAGGTTGTGACGTGTATAATTATTTTTTAAAAGTTTTTTTGAGTTAATTGACCATGAAAATAAAAGCAAAAGACGTAGAGGTCAACTATTTATATTTAACCACGGCTAATCAATACAGAGCTGTGCTGGCTATGAAAGGTGATTTTATGATTTATGCACCGTCTTTAGAAGGAACACCGGTGGTAGATTTAAGTGTTGCAAACATGCCTTTTGAGAATCAGCCTTTTAAAAAATGCCAGATTATTACTTTTGCTAAAAAAGATTATCAAGAATTTGTGTTTGATGGCGTTAAAGGTCTTAAACATCAATTAAATCAAGCTCAGTTAACAGCGATTATTGCGCAATGTAATGCCAAAGCCGCTATTGAGGATTTGTGAGGGCTATGCCATGAAAAAAATTATTTTAATTGAGGCGCTGCTTGGGACGTTTATTTTATTAGGTGTAACGGCTTGTGCCTCAATAAAGTCTGTTGAACCTAAGATGGTTGGTAATGATAGAGATAGTCATGGTTGTGTTGGATCAGCGGGTTATCAATGGTGTAAACGCCAAAATCAATGTGAGCGGTCTTGGATTTTAGCGTCTGAGAAAGGCTTTGCTAATACACCAGAAGCTTTTAATGCTTATTGTAATGGAGCTGAATAAGCTAAAACCCTAGAGGTTTTAATATTTTCGAGGGTCTTGCTGGGTGTTACAATAAAGGTAACATAATTTATAAGCTAAGCAGATTATCCGTGCATTCAACTGATCCCCTTCATTTCCCTGATGCGTCGCCTGTTCGGTTACGCGAAATTCCTTATAACTACACTTCATTTTCTGATCGAGAAATTGTCATTCGTCTGTTAGGCGAAGAAAGCTGGCAAACTTTAGAAGCACTGCGTGAACAAAGGGTAACAGGGCGTTCCGCTAGAATGTTGTTTGAGGTGCTGGGTGATATTTGGGCGGTACAACGCAACCCGTATCTTGAAGATGATTTATTAGATAATCCAAAACGGCGTAAATCATTACTAGATGCTTTGCGTCATCGTATTAAACAATTGCATAAAAAAGATGCGGCTGATGATTCTAATCATCCTGAGCGTGCGCAACGCGTAGAGCATTTAATTAAATCTGCTCAAAAAGCAGTGAATGATTTTGAAGCGCATTTTAAACATACTTATGATTTAAGAAAAAAAACCTTAGCTTTATTATCTAAGCACACGCGTAAAGATAATATTTGTTTTGATGGTTTTGCGCGCGTATCGCATGTTACTGATGCTACTGATTGGCGGGTTGAATACCCGTTTGTGGTGTTGTATCCGGCTACAGAAGACGAAATTGGGCATTTAGTTAGAGATTGTATTAAATTGGGGCTGACAATAATCCCTAGGGGTGGCGGAACGGGTTATACCGGTGGTGCGGTGCCTTTAACCCTTAATTCTGCGGTGATTAACACTGAAAAGTTGATTGATATTGGACGTATCGAGCCTACTACCGTTTTGCCTGAAGTAGATCAAACTTACGCAACTATTTATACCGGTGCCGGTGTGGTGACACGTCGAGTGATGGATGTGGCGGATGCCGCAGGATTAGTGTTTGCTTGTGATCCAACATCGGCGGATGCTTCGTGTATCGGCGGTAATATTGCTATGAATGCCGGTGGTAAAAAGGCGGTATTGTGGGGCACTGCTTTAGATAATTTAGTGTCTTGGCGTATGGTTATGCCAGATGGTTATTGGTTAGAAGTGGTTAGGATTAACCATAATTTGGGTAAGATTCATGACCAAGAACAGGTGCGCTTTTTATTAAAACGTTACGACCTTAACGGCACAAAATTATTAAGTGAAGAAGAGCTAGTCATACCGGGAGCTAATTTCCGTAAAGGTGAGCTGGGTAAGGATGTCACTGATAAATTCTTAGGGGGTTTGCCGGGAATACAAAAAGAAGGCTGTGACGGTATTATCACTTCGGCAAAATGGATTTTGCATCAAATGCCGCCGGCTGTGCGCACGTTTTGTTTAGAGTTTTATGGACAAGTGCGTGAGGCGGTTCCCGCTATTGTAGAGATCAGAGATTATTTAGCGGCTTTACCTAAAACAGGTGAAGCAAGGGTTATGTTAGCGGGACTTGAACACTTAGATGAGCGTTACGTTAAGGCTGTCGGTTATGCCAGTAAGGCTAAAAATCATGGTCTGCCAAAGATGGTGCTTATTGGCGATATTGTGGGCGATGATGAAAAACAAGTCGCTTTAGCGGCTTCAGAAGTGGTGCGTCTTTGTAATGCAAGAGATGCAGAAGGCTTTATTGCTGTTAGTCCCGAAACTCGTAAAAACTTTTGGTTAGATAGAGCGCGTACAGCGGCTATTGCTAAACACACCAATGCCTTTAAGATTAATGAAGATGTCGTGATTCCTTTGCCTCGCATGGGGGATTATTGTGACGGTATTGAGCGCATTAATATTGAATTATCACTGCGTAATAAATTACGTATGTGTGATGCCTTAACAGACTTTGTTAAAGGTGAGTTACCGTTACGATTTTATGAGAATAGTGTCGATGCCAATGAGTTAATTGGTGATAGACGTGAGCAGGCTTTAGCGTTTATAGCTCAAGTGCGTCAACGCTGGCAGTGGTTATACGATAATCTGGATTTATCATTACCCGAGGCAGAAGCGCTATTTAATGATTACGGTATTAGTGTGACTGAGTTAACTAATCGTACTCATCAGCCCACTTTATTCCATCGTTTACAAGATCATTCTTTACGGGTGTCTTGGAAGCAAGAATTATTGCCGCGTATTAAGGCTATTTTTGTTGGGGATAATTTCCGCCCCGTTATTAAGCGGGTGAATGCTATTCATAAAGAAGTGCTCCGTAGTCGTGTGTTTGTTGCTTTACACATGCATGCCGGCGATGGCAATGTGCATACTAACTTACCGGTCAACTCTGATAATTATGAAATGTTGCAAGAAGCCAATGAGGCCGTTGCACGTATTATGGAGTTAGCCAGATCATTAGACGGTGTTATATCGGGTGAACATGGTATTGGTATTACCAAGTATGAGTTTTTGTTTGAGCAAGAGTTAGCTAGTTTTCATGCGTATAAAGCGCAAGTTGATCCCCAAGGACATTTTAATCGCGGAAAATTAATGCCCGGTGCGGATATGCGGGCGGCTTATACCACGTCGTTTAGCTTAATGGGCTATGAGTCTCTCATTATGCAGCAAAGTGACATTGGAGCTATTTCGGATTCTATTAAAGATTGTTTACGTTGCGGTAAATGTAAGCCGGTTTGTGCAACGCATGTACCTAGAGCTAATTTATTATATTCACCCCGAAATAAAATTCTGGCGACCTCTTTATTGATTGAAGCGTTTTTGTATGAAGAGCAAACTCGTAGAGGGATTTCAATTAATCATTGGCAAGAGTTTGAGGATGTAGGCGACCATTGTACGGTGTGTCATAAGTGTTTTAATCCCTGTCCTGTTGATATTGATTTTGGTGATGTCTCCATGAATATGCGTAATTTATTGCGCAAAATGGGTAAGCAAAGTTTTAACCCTGTTAAAACGGCAGCGATTGCTTTCTTGTCAACGAGCCGTCCTAATAGCATTAAGATAATGAGAAAGTTCTTGATTGAATGGGCTTATAAAGCACAGCGTATCGGTAACTTTTTCTTAAGACCTTGGGGTAGGGCGCAGTTGGCTCAACCACCTTCATCAACGGGTAAGCCAGCGATGCAGGAGTTTGTTCTACATTTTACTAATCGTAAAATGCCAGATAATGTGCCGTCTAAAACAGCCAGGGCTTTATTAGGCGTCGAAAGTGATGAGATTGTGCCTATCATTCGTGATGCCTCTAAAACGCGGGCAGATTCTGAAGCGGTATTCTATTTCCCCGGGTGTGGTTCTGAGCGTTTGTTCTCGCAAGTGGGTTTAGCGACGCAAGCTATGTTGTATGAGATAGGCGTACAAACTGTATTACCGCCGGGTTATTTATGTTGTGGTTATCCGCAACGTGCGGCCGGTCAGTTTGATAAGGCTCAAAAAATCACGACTGATAATCGCGTCTTATTTCATCGGGTAGCAAATACGCTTAATTATTTAGATATTAAAACGGTTGTCGTCAGTTGTGGGACTTGTCTAGACCAATTACTTGATTATGAGTTTGAGAAGATTTTTCC
>CANGLL010000104.1 GCA_947454605.1 Methylococcaceae bacterium
CACCGCTTCCACACGCTAAAGTTTCAGCCGCTCCTCGTTCATAAACGCGAAGCTTAATGGCCTGCCTACTGATGACTTGCATAAAGCCAATATTGGCTCGCTCAGGAAAGAAAGCATGAGATTCCAGTATTTCACCCCATTCAGCTACAGGCGCAGATTTAATGTCACTGACTTTAATAACCGCATGAGGATTCCCCATCGATACAGCTCCAAAACTAACAGGCGTGTTGTTAATAGTCAGCTGATAGGTCAAGGCCTCTTGCTCGGCCAACATAGGCACTTGGGCAGGGTTATGTCTGGGTATGCCCATATTGACAGTGATTAAATCATCGTCACTAAAATAAAGTGCAAGGGGGCCAGAGTTTGTGTCGACATGAATAGGGTTCTTAGGCGATAGTCCCTTGTCGCGGACAAATCGTGCAAAACAGCGGGCGCCATTGCCACATTGTCCGACTTCACTGCCATCCGGATTAAAAATGCGATACTTAAAGTCGCTTTGTTCTGTGCTGGCTTTTTCAACCAGTAATAATTGATCAAAGCCAATCCCATACTTACGGTCAGCCATAAACCGGATGTTTTCCGGAGTTAATGAAACCGCTTGATTAATCGCATCAATAACGACAAAGTCATTGCCGATGCCCTGCATTTTTGTGAAATTTATCATCACTTAATATTAAATGGCGTTAAGAATAGTCGACGTACTGTTTTAAGGTAATAAGTGTTCACCTGTCCACAGTTGATCTATTGTTTCTCTTTCTCTTATTAAGTGCAATTGTGCGCCATCCACCATAATTTCTGCCACTTTAGGTCTGGAATTATAGTTAGAGCTCATGGTAAAGCCATAAGCGCCAGAAGATCGAATCGCTAAAAGATCGCCTGCATTTATATTAAGCAACCGTTGTTTACCTAAGAAATCACCGGTTTCACAGATAGGACCAACAATGTCCCATACCTGTGCTTCAGCAGTGCTGTTTAGACTAGTCGGAATAATTTCTTGCCATGCGTTATAAAGAGACGGGCGAACAAGATCGTTCATGGCCGCATCAACAATGGCAAAGTTTTTATGTTCGGTCGGTTTTAGATACTCTACCTGAGTGACCAAAATGCCCGCATTACCTACGATCGCTCTACCGGGCTCTAATAAAATTTCAAAATCAGTATGGCCTAGTCGATCTAATAATTCTTTGATGTATTCAGCCGGTTCAGGTGGTTTTTCCTCGTTATATCGGATACCTAATCCGCCCCCTAAATCAAGATGATGCAGATGAATGCCTTCATTCTTTAAGGTGTTTACCAAGTCTAGTATTTTATCTAGCGCATCTAAAAAGGGACGAGTTTCTGTGAGTTGAGAGCCTATATGGCAATCAATCCCCACCACTTTTATGTTTGATAAGCTAGCGGCACGTCGATATTCTGCTAAGGCTTGGTTAATATCGATACCAAATTTGTTTTCTTTTAAACCCGTAGAGATATAAGGATGTGTTTTTGCATCCACATCAGGGTTTACACGAAAGGAGACTGGCGCCATGACATTTAAACGTTTAGCAATGTCGTTAATTCTATCCAGTTCGCCACTGACTTCAATATTAAAACAACGAATCCCGAGCTCAAGCGCGGTTAATATTTCATCTTCACGTTTACCAATGCCAGAGAAAACGACTTTTTTAGGATCACCCCCCGCTTTAATAACGCGCATAAGTTCACCTAAAGACACGATATCAAAACCAGACCCTAAGCGAGCCAATATATTCAATAACGCAATGTTTGAGTTAGCTTTAACGGCATAGCAGATTAAATGGGCTTGCTGACCAAAAGCCTTATCAAAAGCCTGCCAGTGCCTTTCTATCGTAGCTCTAGAGTATATGTAACAAGGGCTACCTTGTTGTTTAATAATATCTTTAACGGCAACATCTTCAGCAAAAAGCTCATTATTTCGGTAATTAAAGTAATCCATTCTTTTCTATTGTGTTGAGTTTTGTTGAGTAGATGGTTGAAAATTTTGGCCGGCTTTTATATTATTCGGAGGTGATTTATTTGGCATATAGAGTGCGCCTGATTTCCCACACCCCACTAATGCAAGGTAAATGCATAGAAATATAAATTTATAGATTTTCATAAAAGATATTAAGAATTCTCTTTATTTTAAACATAGGGGCATTATAGATGATTGCTTTTGTTCTATAAACCGCTGATATTTGCTAATGATATTAGTTCTATCTTTACCTTGATATTTTATAGTGATAGCTCTACAGATGGAAGTCTGCAAATAACGCAGACATGCTAAATTTATCTTGCCTACG
Source organism: Methylococcaceae bacterium (assembly GCA_947454605.1). GTDB lineage: Bacteria > Pseudomonadota > Gammaproteobacteria > Methylococcales > Methylomonadaceae > Methylobacter_C. Next base: position 2,301 of record CANGLL010000104.1, read on the forward strand.
ACTGCTTAAGTTATAAAATAACACCTATTTAGGTTTTTATATTCCAAATACCCTTCTATGCAAAAAATACGATACTTACGCAGATTTAGATCGTAAATCGGGGTTATTGGTCAATAATATGCTGATTTGTTATTAAAGTGGGCGTCGTCAGGTTTGATTAAGCATGGATACAAATACTCTGCTAGTGTGTAAGCAAGTTTGATCCGTTCAGTTATAGTCAGCTTATGGATAGTGCCCTCTAGGTTTGTAGGTTGAGCGTGATGACTGAACAGATAGAAAAAAATTTTGATATCGATGATTTCTTAAAAAATCTCACGACGCGACCGGGCATTTATAAAATGCTAAATGAAAAGAGTGAGATTATTTATGTTGGTAAAGCCAAAAATCTAAAAAATCGCGTTTCAAGTTATTTTAAAACACAGTCCGCTCCCATAAAACAACAAGTCATGGTCGCTAAAGTAGCGGCTATAGAAGTTACTGTAACGCATACAGAAGGTGAGGCATTACTGCTAGAATGTCAGCAAATCAAGGCCCACAAACCGCGCTACAACATTTGTTTACGCGACGATAAAACCTTTCCGTATGTGTTTTTATCTACCCAGCATGACTTTCCACAAATCACCTATCATCGGGGGGCAAAGAACAAAAAAGGCCGCTATTTTGGGCCGTATCCCAGTTCAGGTGCGGTTAAAGAAAGCTTAAAGTTATTACAGCGCTTGTTTCCGGTCCGCCAATGTGAAGATGGTGTTTATAACAACCGCACTCGTCCGTGTTTGCAATATCAAATAGAACGGTGTACTGCGCCTTGTGTGGGCTTAATTGATAAACCGACTTATGGATTAGATGTCGACAATACCGTACTTTTTTTAGAAGGTAAGGCCAGTTTATTAATCGATCAACTGATCGTTAAAATGGAAGACGCCTCAGTCGCATTAGCCTTTGAAGAGGCGGCCGGTTATAGAGATCAGATAGTTAAACTGCGCTCAGTATTAGAAAAGCACTTTGTGTCCGGCGAAAAAGGCGATGTTGATATTATTGCCTGTGCCAGTAAAGGTAATGTCGCCTGTGTGCAGGTGTTTTTTATTCGCAATGGTCAGCAACTTGGTAACAAAGCCTTTTTTCCAAGTATTGCGACAGAATATGATCCTTCCGCCATTCTAGAAGCGTTTATCCCTCAATATTATCTTGATAAACCCGTCCCTCATGAAGTGATTGTCAGCCATGATTTGACAGGGTCGGCTTTATTGCTTGAGGTGTTAGTGCTACAAGCCAAGCATGCGGTGACGCTTTCTGCCAATCTCAGAGGTGAGCGCTTAAAGTGGTTGCAAATGGCCATGACCAATGTCGATAATTCATTGCAAAGTAAATTGGCCGATAAACAAGGCATTTATGCACGGTTCTTAAGCTTACAAGAAGAGCTCGGCTGTACCGACTTACCCAAACGCTTGGAATGTTTTGATATCAGCCATACGCAGGGCGATCAAACAGTGGCATCTTGTGTGGTTTTTGATAGAGAAGGGCCCGTTAAATCAGCGTATCGGCGCTTTAACATCACGGGAATTACTGGCGGTGATGATTATGCGGCCATCCATCAAGCCGTTTTTCGACGCTTTAAAAGACTCAAGTCAGGTGAACATGAAGCGCCCGATATCTTGTTTATAGACGGGGGTAGGGGGCAGGTGAATGAAGCGCAAAAGGCATTAGCAGAATTAGACATAAACAATGTTATGATAGTCGGCGTTTCAAAAGGCCCTGATAGAAAGCCGGGTATGGAGAAGTTAATACTGGTAGATCAGGAGCAGCCGATCGATATAACGCCGAGAGCGAGTGGATTGCTATTAATACAGCATATTCGAGACGAGGCGCATCGGTTTGCTATTACCGGCCATAGAGCGCGAAGAGGTAAAGCGTCTAAACAGTCTGTTTTAGAAAGCATACCGGGCTTAGGCGCCAAAAGACGGCAATTATTATTGAAACAATTTGGGGGGCTGCAAGGCATAACGAGCGCGAGTGTGGATGCACTCTCCAGCGTAGATGGCATTAGCAAGCACTTGGCAGAACGAATTTACGAACTATTTCATCATCAAGATGGCGATTCAATTTAATATACCTACAAATCTTACGCTGCTCAGAATCGCGTTAATTCCCTTGTTAGCGGTGGTTTTTTATGTGCCATGGCAATATGCCAATATAGCCTGCACGTTTATCTTTTTTCTGGCCGGCGTCACCGACTGGTTAGACGGATATTTAGCCAGAAAACTCAATATGGAAACCCCCTTTGGGGCCTTTTTAGATCCGGTTGCCGACAAATTAATGGTTGCGTTTGTCTTAGTTTTACTCGTTCAGCAACAATCCACTCCTTATTTAGCCATACCTGCTGCCATCATTATAGGACGCGAGATTACCATTGCCTCTTTACGTGAGTGGATGGCAGAAATAGGTCAACGAGCTAAAGTTAAAGTATCCAAAGTCGGTAAATGGAAGACCAGTGCGCAAATGTTAGCGATTGGTTTATTGCTGTATCGTGAAGATTTATTGGGGCTACCCATTAACTATTTAGGGTATGGCTTGTTGTATATTGCCTCCATATTAACCTTGTGGTCGATGATAAGTTATCTCAGTGCAGCTTTAAAAGTGATTAACGATAATTAAGTCGAATTTATAGAGGCCATGGGCTCAGTGGGAGCCATCAAAAATTAACCGCTCGATTTTTTAACACCAAAACACAGTGTATTGAAACACTGAAAAATAATAAAAATGGATCAGGACAAAGACATTAATCAGGATAACGAGCTCACTGCGAATGATATTTTGCTAGTCGCTTTAGAATTATTTACCCGTAAAGGTTATTATAAAACGGCTTTAATCGATATCGCGACGGCGTTAGCGTTGCCGGATACACGACCCGTTTATAAGCATTTTAATGATAAACAGAGTATGGCAGTGCAGCTATATGACACTATTTTGGATAGCTTAAGCGTTTCTATTGACGAGATTAGGCGTAAGAACGAAAAACCCTCAGAACAATTGCGGGGCATTGTTGACTTGTTTTTTCGCTTAACCGATGAAGCACCTGCGGTGATGCGCTTTTTATGCATTTTAAAGCATGATGAGTTTTTACCCGAGATAACCCCAATGCACCAAACGGCCGCGTTTGTAAAAATAAACAAAGTAATACAGGCGGGTATTAAGGCAGGGGAAATTCGGTCATTAGATGCTAATTTAATCAGCGCCCAATTTTTCGGTATTATTTTGGGCACCTTGCGTGCGGTATTAAATGCAGAATTGGATAAGAAAGCGGATGTCTATTTAAGCCAAACCTGGATAGCGGCATGGAATGTAGTCGCTAAGAAGGCTTCTATCGTAAGTAATTAAAACTATAAGACCGATTTACAAAGTAAAATTTTTAGTAAATTTAGTTTAGATTAAACTAAATTAGGAAATAATGTGATTTATAAATTAATAACAATGAGAAGAAAATATGTTAGGTGAAAAGCACGACTTAGTACATGAATTACCTGAGTATAAAGAGCGTATTCATGCGTTAAAAGTAAATAATCATCATTTTGCAAAATTATTTAATGAGTATCACGATTTAGATCATTTAATTCGAAGATGTGAGACTGAGGTAGAAGTGCATTCAGATGAATATGTACATAATTTAAAAAAGAATCGTTTAGCTATTAAGGATGACTTACTTAAAATCATATTAGCTCAATAAATGAGCTAAAGTACATTAAAAGTCTGGCTTTAGCTCTTTATAAGTAAAGAATCACAGTTTAGTGATTTTTGTCTATCTTCTTATTAATTTACAAATTTAATTAGGTACTAAGGCATATTTATAGCAATTACAATTTGGATCAAATACGGATTGCTGATGATAACCATAGGGTATAGCTGGGTATACAGGGGGAACTTGTTGATAAGCTGGGGCTGGAGGGTAATAATATGCTGGTGGTGGGGTTGGCGGTCTTGAATATCCATACACAGCACTACCTAGAATCGCACCGCCTAATATTGCGGGTAAAATCCAGTCATCACCATCTCTACGATGGTCTTCTTGATACCCATTTCCATATCCTCGATGATTGTTGTAGTGGTTATGATGGCTATAGTGTTCATCGGCGATTGCATTTAAGCTAACTATCAATAAAGTCAACGTAAGTTTTTTCATTTATGTTTCCATTTTTAATGTTGAGTAATAATAAAATGCATCTTAATACAGATTAATGTGAATAATAACGCAATAAATTATGAACTTATGCGTATTTTTTATCTGTATCTTATTTTAAAGCTTTTTTAAATTAAATATCTTTTGTTGATATCTTAAGCTGTCGAGTGTAAACGCTATCCAATTAAGAATGAGATAATTTTAGACTTTGCTCGATATGCTATTTATTTAAAAATTAACTTAAGTCTTAAAGTAATTTTTGATCTATTAAGTTATATTATTTCATATTTTAATTTATTTATTTTTACTTGATCCGTTTGTAATTTAATTGGGAATATGTACGATGTTTAATTATTAGATATTTCGGGTTTTAATGGTTTTGCCTGTATTTCAAACTCCATTTTTATGCGTTTTGTGACAGAGTTAACTTCTTTTTTGTTTTTAAACGGCCCCGCGATAACATGATAACTGTTGTCTTTTTTAACTTTGCGTGCTGGAATGATGGG
>CANGLL010000105.1 GCA_947454605.1 Methylococcaceae bacterium
CCCTCAATCATTTCATATGCCGGAAGTATGCCTAGTCTCAAATTTTCTTGTAGTTTTTGAAAAGTTGAAAACCCTTGTTCTTTAAGCAACCATGTGCCTATTATCGCGGTAGATGCGACTAAAAATATAGTCGGTATTGCTCCTATGAGGCTGCCAACTTCAAGTAATAAATAAATCTCTAAAAATGGAATAATTAAAATTATTATAAGTATAGTTTGTAAAGGTCTCATGGTTTTAGTTACCAGTATTTATTAATGTGAGTATGGTTTAAGTATAGTGTTGCTGGGTGGTTTAGTATTATCGGTTTCAGGATAATCTAATGTGTAATGTAGACCACGACTTTCTTTGCGTTGTAACGCACAGCGGATGATTAACTCCGCAACAATCACTAAATTACGTAACTCTAACAAATCGCTGGTCACTCTAAAGTTACCATAATAGTCATTGATTTCTTTTTTGAGTAATTCCACGCGGTTAAGCGCTCTTGTGAGACGTTTGTTGGTTCTAACGATGCCGACGTAGTCCCACATAAAATGTCTTATTTCATTCCAATTATGTGAAACCACAACTTCTTCGTCTGAGTCGATAACTTGCGATTCGTCCCAATCTGGTATGGTGCAGGTTGTTTGAATGAGGGGTAGTTTCTTTAAAATATCTTCACTGGCGCGTTCAGCAAAAACCAGACATTCGAGTAAAGAGTTACTCGCCATTCGATTGGCGCCGTGTAATCCAGTACAAGCCACTTCGCCAATGGCATAGAGATTCTCGATGTCGGTACGCGCGTAATTATCGGTAATAACGCCACCGCAGGTGTAATGAGCCGCCGGTACCACGGGGATAGGTTGTTTAGTGATATCTATATCAAACTCAAGACACTGTTTATAAATCGTGGGGAAGTGTTCAATAATAAATTCGGCCGGTTTGTGGCTGATATCAAGGTAAACACATTCAATACCCCGTTTTTTCATTTCATGATCGATAGCTCTTGCTACGATGTCTCTGGGTGCTAATTCGCCACGCGGATCAAATTTGTGCATAAAAGAAGATCCGTCAGCCAGCACTAATTTACCGCCTTCACCTCTTAATGCTTCGCTGATTAGAAAGTTTCTGGCTTCTGGATGATATAAGCAAGTGGGATGGAATTGCATAAATTCCATGTTGCTCACTCGACAGCCTGCTCGCCAAGCTAAAGCAATACCGTCCCCTGTTGAACTGTGCGGATTGGTGCTATAAATATAAGCCATATTAGCGCCACCGGTTGCTAAGACGACGATCTTAGCTTTAATGGTTTTAACGTGGCTTGAATTTGCATCGAGCACATAAGCGCCGATGACTTGTTTTTGTGAGGCGGTGTCTTGCGTGTGGGTAATTAATTCAACAACACTGTGGTCTTCTAATAAAGTAATTTTTTTATGTTCTTTCGCTCTTTGAATTAAAGAAAGAGAGACTGCTTTACCCGTAGCATCTGCCGAATGCACAATTCTGCGATGCGAGTGCCCACCTTCACGGTTTAAGTGTAACTGGACTTCGCCGGCTTGATTTTGTTCTTCAGTAAACACAACACCTTGTTGCAATAACCACTCTATGGAACTTTTTCCATGAGAGACAGTCAATCTGACAATATCGGTATCACATAAGTCCGCACCGGCATCTAGGGTGTCGTCGATATGAGATTCTAATGAATCACCTTCGTCAAATACGGCAGAGATACCGCCTTGGGCGTAATAGGTGCTGCTAGAAGTTAAAGCAAATTTAGATAGGACGGCAATGTTATTGGTTTGTTCAGCCAGTCTAAGAGCAAGACTAAGGCCGGCTCCACCGCTACCAATAATTAGGACATCATAATTAATTGAGTTAGGCATATTTTATAATTTTTATAGACAACCCTAAGTGCTATCACTGGTTATTCTGTTTAAGGTTGTAGCTTAGTCGAACGTGTTTATGGATAATAACGCTTTTTATAGCGATAACACAATTTTTGTATTGCATAGAACTTTATGAAATTGTTTTTGTCCATGACTGTGTAAAGAGTTCCAGTGGCCCACCATAAAAAATACAGTGAACAATCAGATGAAGATTTAGTGTTGCTCGTTCAGCAGGGTGATAAATCAGCATTTGATTTTTTAGTTCTTAAATATCAGCACAGAATCATTCAGTTGGTTAATGGCTATATTAAAGATCCTGCTGAGGCACAAGACGTTGCGCAAGAGTCCTTTATTAAGGCTTATCGTGCGTTGGGTAGCTTTAGAGGGGAGGCTGCTTTTTATACATGGTTGTATAGAATTGCTATTAATACAGCCAAAAATTATCGCTTAGCGCGATCCAGAAGAAGTGCATCGCAAGAGTTAGATGTTCAGGATGCTGAAGCGATAGAACATGCACCTCAGTTGCAGGGCCTTGATACACCGGAACGCTTATTATTAACACAAGAAATGTTGGACACTATAAAAGTTGCTTTATCTACTCTGCCCGAAGAGATGCGCATAGCAATTGAGTTACGAGAGCTTGATGGCATGAGTTATGAGGAAATAGCGGTAGCAATGGATTGCCCCGTAGGTACGGTTCGTTCACGCATTTTTAGGGCGCGTGCAACAATCGATAATATGATAAATCCATTGTTATAACAGGGTGATCTTGATGAATGACCTATTAAATCAACAACTATCTCAATTTATCGATAATGAATTAGACGCTAAAGAGAACTTAGCATTTAAAAAAGAATTATTGAGAAACCCCGATTTACAAGCGCGTTTGAAGCGCTATCAGTTAATCAGTCAGGCCATTAAATCAACTTCAACCATAGAGATCAATGCCGGCTTTTCTGATCAAATCAAAGCACAGTTAGCTCAAGAACCCATTTATTTTTTACCGCAGCAAAAAATAGCGACTAAACCTTATAAACAATTGGCCATTGCGGCTTCTTTGATGGCTATCGCTATTACATCGGTTTATTCCGTTACATACCTGCAACGTCAATCTCAAGACGTGACGGCAATACAAGTCGCGCAAAATCCAGTTAATGATAAGAATCATAATGCATCTAGCACTTTTGAGTATCCGTTAAATAAACAAATTAATGATTACTTGCAGGCGCATAACGTTGGTTTAAAAGAGAGTCCTGATGCTACTTATCAACCCTATACAAGACTAAGTTCATATAATCAAAGATAGTCTTCAGTTGTCTTAGTTTGATTTACCGATACATTAAATACAGGATCAGTGTATTTTTTATTATTTATTACCTTTAAGAATGGAGTTTTTATGCTAAAGAAACTAGGTTGGTGTGTGTTTTTGGTTTTTCTGTTAGACCCAATTGCTAATGCACAATTACCTGATTTTACCGAGATGGTAAAAACCAACGGTGTTGCCGTTGTTAATATTAGTTCCACTCAAAAAGCAAAACCTGAAGCAACTGACGCTCAAAAAATGCCACCTTTACCCGAAGGCATGCCACCTGAAATGGAGGAGTTGTTTAAGCATTTTTATAATAATCCTGATGGTGGTGGAAATGGCGGAAACGGGGGCGAGGCGCAATCTTTAGGGTCTGGATTCATTATTTCTAAAGATGGTTATATATTAACCAATCATCACGTTGTTAAAGATGCAGATGAGATATTTGTTAAGTTCTTTGATAGAAGAGAGTTAGTGGCTAAATTAATTGGCTCGGATGAGCGTACGGATGTAGCCGTATTAAAAGTTGAAGCCAATGATTTACCTGTGGTTGCAATCGGTGACCCAAACAAATTACAAGTGGGAGAGTGGGTATTAGCTATCGGTTCACCTTTTGGCTTTGAACAATCGGTAACGGCAGGGATTGTCAGTGCCAAAGGTCGTAGTTTGCCCGGTGGTAATTACGTTCCGTTTATTCAAACAGATGTGGCGATCAATCCTGGAAACTCTGGGGGACCATTATTCAATATGGAAGGCCAAGTGGTTGGTATAAATTCACAAATTTATAGTCGTACCGGTGGTTTTATGGGACTTTCATTCTCTATCCCAATGGATGTGGTGATGAATGTCGTTAACCAAATCAAGTCTAATGGTAAAGCGGCTCATGGTTGGTTAGGTGTTCAAATACAAGATGTGACAAGGGAGTTGGCAGAATCTTTTGGTATGAAAAAACCGCAAGGTGCTTTGGTTTCTAAAATAATGCCAGGTAGCCCAGCAGAAAAAGCGGATATTCAGATTGGCGATATTATTATTGATTTTAATGGTCAAACCATCGAAAAATCAGGTGATTTACCCCCTATGGTGGGTATGACTCCGATCAATGATAAAGCGACACTTAAAATCTTGCGCCAAGGTGCTGAGAAAACCGTTAATTTTGATATCGGATTATTACCTGATCAAGCGGCTAAAGCAGGTCCCAACAAAACTGAAAAGGCGAAACCCGCTAATCGTTTAGGGCTCATGGTATCTGATTTAACGGCGGAAGAAAAAGAAACCCTTCAAATCGTTAAAGGTGGCGTGTTAGTTCAAAATGTGGGAAATGGTATTGCTAAGAATGCTGGCATTTTACAAGGTGATGTTATTTTGCGTATTGCGAATGTAGCGATTAATGATGTCGCAAGTTTCGAAAAAGCGATCAAAGAGCTTCCAGTAGGCAAGTCAGTAGCTGTTTTAATTCAACGTAGAGGCAGTCCTGCTTTTATCGCACTTAAAATAGATAAATAGTCTTAAAAAGCGATCAACATTAAAAAGCCCTATACGCGAGTGTAGGGCTTTTTTGCTGTATACATCCCACAGATAGCGTGATTTAGTTTAAAATCTCTAGACTTATTAGGTACGGATTTTAAATAAAATAGAATGCAAACATCTGCAACAGAAATCATATCGACTCTTACTACCCTGCGAGATTATGTTCGCTGGGCATCTAGTGAGTTTACACGCGCACAAATAAGCTTTGGTCAGGGCACTGTCTCCGCTCTAGATGAAGCAGTGGGACTCGTTTTACATACGCTGCATCAGCCGTATAACTTATCTGAAAATTACTTTGATTGCGTATTAACTTTAAGTGAACGCCAAGCGGTACTTGATATTGTTAATAGACGTATTAATGAAAGGTTGCCGGCGGCTTATTTAACGAATGAGTCTATCTTTGCTGGATTGTCTTTCTATGTAGACTCAAGAGTCTTAGTGCCAAGATCGCCTATTGCGGAGCTGATTGAAGAACGCTTTGCGCCTTGGGTAGAAGAAGAGGGTGTGACGCGTATTTTAGATTTATGCACAGGGAGTGGTTGTATTGCTATTGCGTGTGCTTATGCTTTTCAGCATGCTTGGGTTGATGCAGTTGATTTATCGACGGATGCTTTAGATGTCGCGAAGATTAATGTAGAAAAGCATCAATTAGAGGAATCAATTACCTTATACCAATCTGATTTATTTAAAGAACTTATTCCGCATCCTTATGACATTATAGTGAGTAACCCGCCCTATGTTGCTGAAGAAGAGTGGGAGGACTTGCCGCAAGAATACCATGTTGAACCCGATATGGCCTTTAAAGGGGGCGTGACTGGTTTAGATTTGGTGATACGTATTCTGGTTGATGCTAATGAGTATTTAGCAGAGCATGGCATTTTAGTGGTTGAAGTAGGCAGTAGTGCGCAAACCTTACAGGATACCTTTCCTGATGTGCCTTTTTATTGGTTGAATTTTGAAAGGGGCGGCGATGGCGTGTTCTTACTAACGGCAGAACAAGTTGATCATTATCACGAATTATTTTTAGCGGCTTTAAATTAATATGTCTGGAAATACAATAGGAAAACTTTTTACTGTCACTTCTTTTGGTGAGAGTCATGGACCTGCCATCGGTTGTATTGTTGATGGTTGTCCTCCTGGGATGGCATTAACTGAAGCCGATTTACAAGAAGATTTAGATCGTAGAAAACCGGGTACTTCTAGACACACTACCCAACGTCGTGAAGCTGATGAAGTCAAAATATTATCAGGTGTTTTTGAAGGTAAAACGACCGGTACACCGATTAGTTTAATCATTGAGAATACGGATCAGCGTTCTAAAGATTACTCTAAGATCTCAGAAACGTTTAGACCCGGCCATGCCGATTATACGTATCAACAAAAATATGGTTATAGAGATTATCGTGGGGGTGGTCGTTCATCCGCACGTGAGACTGCGATGCGCGTAGCGGCGGGTGGTATTGCTAAGAAATATTTAAAAGAACAATGTGGTATTGAAGTACGAGGATATTTGTCGCAATTGGGCCCCATTAAAATTGAGAAATTAGATTGGTCTATTATTGATAGCAATCCTTTTTTCTGCCCAGACGCCGATAAAGTACCAGAAATGGAAGCTTATATGGACGCCTTGCGTAAAGAAGGTGAGTCTATAGGGGCAAGAATTGAAGTTGTTGCGACTAATGTGCCGCCTGGATTAGGTGAGCCTATTTTCGATCGCTTAGATGCAGACTTAGCACATGCCTTGATGAGTATTAATGCCGTAAAGGGTGTTGAGATTGGTGATGGTTTTGCATGTATTGATACCAAAGGTACTCAATTTAGAGACGAAATAACACCGGCCGGCTTTTTAAGTAATCATGCGGGCGGTATTTTAGGTGGGATCTCTAGCGGGCAAAATGTGACCGCAAGTATTGCGCTCAAACCCACTGCGAGCTTAAGGTTGCCAGGTAAAAGCATTAATATTCATGGTGAAGCTATTGATGTCGTTACAGAGGGGCGTCATGATCCTTGTGTAGGTATTCGTGCTACGCCCATTGCAGAAGCCATGATGGCTATCGTATTAATGGATCATTTTTTAAGACATCGCGCGCAAAATGCAAATGTAGATTCCGGTTTAGCTATTCTACGTTAAGCATTCTTAGGGGCAGCCCATCAGGGTTGCCCTCCTTATAGGGTTTTTATTCTACCCAGACATTATGAACATTCCTTACTGGCGCTTATCAGGCC
>CANGLL010000106.1 GCA_947454605.1 Methylococcaceae bacterium
GAAGTCACAGAATTCGTACTGGAAGAAGAATCACCAAAACTCGCAGTCCCACCTGTACGACTATCTAACATATGCATTTCAGTAGCAATAATCTCTGTCGTATAACGATCTTGTCCATCTTGACCTTGCCATTTACGCGTTTGCAGACGTCCTTCTACATATACCTGACCCCCTTTTTTAAGGTATTCACCCGCAATTTCAGCTAATCGGTTAAAGAAAACAACACGATGCCACTCTGTAGATTCTTTTCTTTCCCCTGATTTATCTCTCCACCGAAAGTTAGTGGCTAAGGTAATATTGGCAACGGCACCTCCCGCTGGCATATAACGCACTTCGGGATCCCCTCCCAATCGACCAATTAATGTAACCTTATTTAGCATATAACCTCCTTAGATATAACAGCCAAGACAATCTATAATTTATAATGTACATATATTACCCGATCAGTTGACTAATATTTGAAAAAATTGTCACCCATGCCACAACTTCACCGGCCTAAGTAGGTATGAAATACGCTAATTTCAAAATCTGTTAAAATAAGCCTATAACTAGAGTTTCGATCAAATAGCCGTTAACTTAATCATCCAAGTTTTTAACTAGTTTTATTATCAAGACCAACCCATTAATTTTTACCCTACATCGAGAACAACACTTTGATTTCTACAGCTAATATAACCATGCAGTTTGGCGCAAAGCCATTATTTGAAAATGTATCCGTTAAATTTGGGGATGGTAACCGCTACGGATTAATTGGTGCTAATGGCTGCGGAAAATCAACCTTCATGAAGATTTTAAGTGGCGATTTAGAACCCTCCGCAGGCAACGTAAGCATTACACCTAATGAAAGATTGGGTAACTTACGCCAAGACCAATTTGCTTATGAAGACAAACGCGTACTCGACGTAGTACTTATGGGCCACACAGAAATGTGGGCCGCCATGTCTGAGCGAGATGCCATTTATGCCAATTTAGAAGCATCCGAAGACGATTATATGCGCGCAGCGGAACTAGAGTCTGTATTTGCTGAGTATGATGGCTATACAGCTGAATCAAGAGCCGGTGAACTTTTATTAGGCTTAGATATTCCTCTAGAACAACATACAGGCTTAATGAGTGCCGTGGCTCCCGGTTGGAAGTTGCGCGTCTTATTGGCTCAAGCACTTTTCTCAAATCCAGACATCCTGCTCTTAGACGAACCCACCAACAACCTTGATATTAATACCATTCGTTGGCTAGAAACTGTCTTAAATGATCGCAACTGCACCATGGTTATCATTTCGCATGATAGACATTTCTTAAACAGTGTTTGCACCCACATGGCTGATATGGATTACGGTGAATTACGCGTTTATCCAGGTAATTACGATGACTACATGGTCGCTGTCACTGAAGTAAGAGAGCGATTGCTGGCAGGTAATGCTAAGAAAAAAGCCCAGATAGCTGAATTACAAACCTTCGTAAGCCGTTTCTCTGCAAACGCATCTAAAGCTAAACAAGCAACATCGCGTGCTAAACAACTTGATAAAATTAAACTAGATGAAGTTAAACCCTCCAGTCGAGTTAATCCCTTTATCCGTTTTGATCAAACTAAAAAACTTCATCGTTTAGCTTTAGAAGTTGAAAATGTGAGTAAAGGTTATGGTGATGAACCCCTGTTCAAAAATCTTAATTTACTGGTTCCCGTAGGCGAACGTATTGCTGTTATTGGCCCCAACGGTATTGGTAAATCGACTTTACTTAAAACGCTAGTAGGTGATTTGGAACCGGATACTGGCACTGTCAAATGGTCAGAAAACTCCGAAGTAGGATACTTTGCCCAAGACCACGCAGAAGACTTTGCGCAAGGTGAATCGCTCATAGAATGGATGGGGCAATGGCGTAAGGAATCTGATGATGATCAAGCCATACGCGGCACATTGGGGCGTTTATTATTCTCAGCCGATGACATTAATAAATCAGTAAAAGTCATTTCCGGTGGGGAACAAGGCCGCATGTTGTTTGGTAAATTGATCCTACAAAAAAATAACATTATGGTGATGGATGAACCCACCAATCACCTTGATATGGAGTCTATTGAATCACTCAATACAGCACTTGAAAACTACCCCGGTACTTTAATTTTCGTAAGTCATGATAGAGAGTTTGTATCTTCTTTAGCGACACGTATTATTGAATTAACACCTAATGGTATAGTGGACTTTAATGGTAATTATGAAGATTACTTAAACAGCCAAGCGTAGATGTAACATCACAATTTGGCAGGGACTTCCAACTGAAGACATTGATTACGACTATGAAGATTAAACAGTTAATTGACTTAAAGTTTGATAATCGATTTACAAAAGAACTCCCTGCCGATGCAGAAACCATTAACAACCGCCGCCAAGTTTTCAACGCCTGTTATTCACTCGTAACGCCATCACAAGTTACAAACCCGACGCTAGTCGCTTATTCAGAAGAAGTAGCTGATCTGTTAGATTTGGACCCTACTGTTTGTAAATCTAAAGCATTTACAGACACCTTCGTAGGTAATCAGATATTACCCAGCATGAATCCTTATGCAACTTGCTACGGCGGTCATCAATTTGGACATTGGGCCGGACAATTAGGTGATGGGAGAGCTATTAATTTAGGTGAAATAGCAAACCAACAAAATCAACGCTGGGCAATACAACTTAAAGGCGCGGGGCCCACCCCCTACTCCAGAACCGCAGATGGCTTAGCCGTATTAAGATCATCCGTCAGAGAATTTTTATGCAGTGAGGCCATGCATCACTTAGGTGTACCCACTACGCGCGCATTAAGTTTAATCACTACCGGTGAAACCGTTATCAGAGATATGTTTTACAACGGCAATCCACAAGCCGAACCGGGAGCCGTTGTATGCAGAGTAGCGCCCTCCTTTACACGTTTTGGGCACTTTCAGATATTGTCGGCGCGTGGAGAATTAGATTTATTAAAACAATTAGTGGATTACACGATAATCACTGATTTTCCGCACTTAGGATCACCCTCACCCCAAACTTACATCACTTGGTTTAGAGAAGTTTGTCAAAAAACGGCAGAAATGATCGTGCATTGGCAACGCGTTGGCTTTGTGCATGGCGTTATGAACACCGACAACATGTCCATTTTAGGCTTAACCATCGATTATGGCCCCTATGGCTGGTTAGAAAACTACGACCCAGGGTGGACACCTAACACCACCGATGCTGAACAAAAACGCTATCGGTTTGGCAATCAACCTCAAATAGCCTTTTGGAACTTAGGACAACTGGCTAACGCCATCTTCCCACTCATCAAAAAAGAACAACCCTTAAGAGACGCCATGGATTGCTACTCTGAGACCTTTGAGACGGGTTGGCAGACTATGATGGCTCATAAACTCGGTTTACAAGCATTTAACCCCAATACAGACGACGATTTATGTGCGGAATTACTGGTTATAATGCAATTAGTTGAAACGGATATGACTTTATTTTACCGACAACTCGCTAAAATTGATTGCAGTCAAGGTCTTGAAGAAACGCAAATTGATAGTGCAGTCGATAGGCTATCACCCGCTTATTATGTACCCGAACAAATCACCCCAACTTACCAAGTACGACTCAATCAATGGCTTAAAACCTATGGGCAACGCATTCAAGAGGATCAAAGACCACATCCAGAACGACTAAACCAAATGAATGTGGTTAACCCTATATATGTGTTAAGAAACTATCTGGCGCAACTAGCAATTGATAAAGCAGAGCAAGGCGATTACAGTGGAATACATGAATTATTGGATGTATTACGACACCCGTATACTGAGCAAATAGGAAAAGATTTTTTCGCTAAAAAACGCCCTGATTGGGCAAGACAACGCCCAGGTTGCTCTATGTTATCTTGCAGCTCTTAACTTAACTACAGGGCAAATTAAAAAGCTAACATAAAAATCACTCAATCTTATTCTTTAAAATTTTGCCAATCGCCCCAAATTGCAAGCGTTACCCCAACGGCTTGTAGGTTTACAAATAGGGTTTTGCCATCTTCTGAAAAAGTTGATCCGGTAAACTCACTAGACTCGAATCCTGCTGTGACATTCTTAGCAAAATCAGCTATCTTGCCATTAGGCATTAATATTCTTAAGTAATTCTCTGATACCCCCGCTAAGCCCTTATAGTCGCTATCTTCACAAATAAATAACAACTCGCTATTGGGTTTAAAACAAATATTATCGGGCATATCCAATAATTGACGATCGGGAGATTCAAACACTAGCCTTAGTGACCCTTCCGTTTTATTTTTATGTTCATAACGCCAAATTTGCCCCGCCAGTTGATCACCACCATTGGTTGCTACAAAGTAAATATGACCCTGATGATCCGCATATGCACCTTCTAATCGGGTAAAAGTAGCAGCACCTTTGGCAAACCCTTGTTTATACACAGCACTATCATCATCGTCCGCCTCAATAGGATCTGGATTATCAATAGTTACCCAAGTAACTTTAAACTTTTGCCCAATACTTAAGCCTTTTCTTGTATCAAACGCATCATGATCGATAACCTTGAGCATTTGCAAAACACCACCCTTGGATAAGTGTTTTTTCTGTTTAGGAATAAATCGATAAAAACCTGCTGTATCAGCATCTTCAGTTAAATACAAATTGCCTGTATTTTTATCCACTGCTACTGCTTCATGTTTAAACCGCCCCATAGCCTTAAGTGGAACAACGGGGACCGTCCCATTCGTTTTCGCAGAAACCTCATAACAATAACCATGGGGTTTGGCGTAACCACCTGTTAATTTTCCATCCGCATCCATTCTTATGGATTGGCCTAAGGTTGTTTCTTCACATGAAATCCAACTACCCCAGGGGGTTCTGCCACCAGCACAATTATTCAATGTGCCACTAAGACTTACAAAATCTTTTATTAGCTCACGCGATTTAGGATTAACAATGAGTGTCGTAGTGCCACCCGCTACTGCATCATCATAGGCATTAGGTCCTATGGCAGATCCTAGCTTAGGAACACGCTCATTTGATACTTCATGGTTCCGAATGAGTCGCAATTCATTACCCACCTTAAAACAAGCCATTCCATCATGCAAAGGGGGTGTTTTATGACCATCAGACATTACACTACCTTCTTTCCCAAAGGCTTTATAAATAAAACCTTTAGGAAGAGCCAAAAACAGTTCACCCGTATTTTCAGCAGCAATAGGAGTTAAGTCACCGTATCCCTGTGCAACCGGTAAGGTATTAAATTGCGTTAATTGAGAGGCAGAAGCCCGATTTTGAAAAGCAAGAAAATCAACGGTACTAGAGGTTAAAAGCACGCCAGTCTGCCATAAAAATTTTCGTCTTGATATCATAAAACCCACGCCTCAGCCGTTAAGGTAAATGTAATTATTTCTACTGAATTAAGACAAAAGTATAGAATGAATATTGAAACAATGGAAAGGTAAGCTTGCTACCTATAGAGGTTAACAAAAAATCTCTAATTATTGATAACTATTTATTATGTGAACTGCTCAGTCTAATAAATTCGAAGGTATTAACCAAATATGTTATTTAGCTAATACCTTCCATAATTTAATCTAAAGTTCTTAGACTATATTAAATACATCTCCACTTGCCAATGTCACATCAGCAACACCTGTTAAGGTAATTGTATCTGCGTGACCAGCAACAGAATCAAAATAAGTTAATGTATGAGCGCTACTATCAAATGCCCATTGACCGGCACTCACTACACTTCCAGCTGTGCCTAAATTAGATCCTGTTAAGGTTGTGATTGCATTTGCACCATCAATATTAATAGAGTCGCCTATCGTTAAATTGTTTAGTGTAGTGCCACCGTCTTGGGCAGCACCTAGGATAAAAGTTTCATTAACACTTGAAGAAGCCGTTATAACATCATTGCCTGAGCCATTTAATACAATAGTAGTAAAACCAGAAGTACCTAAATCAACTGTAATGTCAGTATTAGAACTTGAACCCAATATTAATGAACCCGAAGTTGTATAAGCCCCTAGTGTTCCCAAGTTACCTGTATCACTTACACTAATATTTACAGATGTTGACAAATCAATACCTGATGAAGCAAGATCAGTATTAATATCTACTAGACTACCGGTAATGCTTAACACGGACGTCGCATCAATTTTCACCGTTGTTTTACCATCAAGTGTAATCAAATTTGCAGCCGAAACCGAAGCATCAGTGATAGTTAAGTTTAATGCGCTAGCCGAAGGACTTAAGGTTAACAAGGTAGCCACATCAGTATCGAAGACACTTGCAGTAATAAGACCTGATGTATGCGTAGCGAAGCTATTTAATTCAGCGACTGTGACATAGTCTGTATCAGCTAAAGTAATTGCAACATTGCTAGCGAATGTAATATCAGGTGAAGTTAGCGCGGTATTAACATCTGCTAAAGCACCTGTAATTTGAGTGACTGCAGTCGCACCAACACTGTTAGTCAAATACGAATCGATCGTGTTTAGATCGGCGGCATCCACAGATCCCGCATTCACAGTGACATCTAATGTATCACTGTAATTAACAAGACTTGAATTGAATACACTCACCAGATCAGCAGCAGTGCCCGTAAATGTAGAGACGGCCGTCGCATCAATACTCACTGTTGTTTCACTAATAAGCTGTAATAACCCAGTCGCTGTTACGCTTGGATCAGTAATACTAAAGAATAAATTATTAGTAGTAAGACTTGCAGGAGGCGTATAAGTCAACAATGTTGCCATATCGGTATCGCTAACACTAGCCGTAATAACACCAGTAGTCATCGCAGTAAAAGCGTTTAAATCAGCAACTGTCACATAATCCGTATCAGCTAATGTAATGGCAAAATCCGATGCATACGTAATACCCGGTGACGCCAACGC
>CANGLL010000107.1 GCA_947454605.1 Methylococcaceae bacterium
GAACTCACAACACCTAAAAGCACACCCATTTTTATGGCTCATGGGGTGCTAGATTCGATTGTTAATATTGAATCGGGAAAAAGTGTTTTTAATACGCTGAATAACGCTAATTATGCTATTGAATGGCATGACTACTTAATGGAACATTCAATCTGTTTAGATGAAATTAAAGATATTGCCCACTTTATCAATAAGCAATTTAAAGACTAGAACATCCTTCAAAACATAATTCGATAACATAAAAAAAGGGGCTGTAATCTATCATTACAGCCCCTTTTTTGTTCGGTCTAGTGAAAGATTATGCTTTTGCAGCCATAATTATTTCATTAAATGCATCTACTTTAACTTTACCTGTTTTAACAAGCTCAACGCCGTTATCAACGATCATCTTGCTTAAACCCGGTGTTTTATAGACGATTAAGCATAAATAACCTACCACAGGGATAGCAATTAAAGCACCGATAAATCCATGAAGGCCAACAACACCTAACAATTTAATGAGTAAAGCAATGGCATCAAGTGGCAATAAAACGATAGCGCCAAAATATGCAATTACAAAAAATGTAAATAATACAAACACTACAAATTGAAGAAGTCTAACCAACGCAACATTAACTTTTTTCATAAATACTTTCAATTTCCTAATTACTGTAAGAGGCTTTTATATCAGTAAACCTTACTGACCCCATTTATATTGCCCAATAGGCCTACTTTTGAAGCGTGAAATTATACCTTAAAGACATTAAAAAACTTCATATTTCTTTTTAAGAAACAGCCGATATATTATACCTCCGGCAACAAATCCACCTAAATGGGCCCACCATGCCACATTGATATGAGTGTCTCCAAAGATTATCGCTGTCGTCGCATTATGTAATTGCCATAAAACCCATAAGCCTAAAAAAGTAATCGCCGGCACATGGAAAATCATAGGTGGAAAAAAAACAATCACTTGTTCCATAGGATACATAAAGAAATAAGCCGCTAACACACCAGCAATAGCACCCGAGGCACCAATAACAGGAATTTCAAGAGTCGGATCAAAATACCATTGCAAGAGCGTCGCGAAGACGCCACATATCAAATAAAAGCATAAAAAACGAACAGGCCCCATTCTATCTTCAATATTATCGCCAAAGATCCACATAAACCACATATTGACCAAAAGATGAGTCCAAGTCGCATGCAAAAACAAATTAGTCACAAAGGATAAATAACCATCGAAAGGCAAGTCTGTTGACACCCCTGAATAGCGCGCGGGCACCATCCCATATTGGTGTAACAAACCAATTGCGGCCTGATTGGGCATTAAATTCATACCGATAAAAATACCAATGCATATCGACATAATCGTCCATGTTACATAAGGAGTTGAATGACAAGGAGCCGTATCTCTAATGGGTATCATAATGGAGCCTTAAATAAGTAAAAATGCGCGTTAAGCTTAACATCTATCATCGGAATAGCAATATACTGATATTAAATCATGCCCTACAGTCAAAACACTTATAATAATAACCATTCTGATTTTTATCATCCGCACTAAATTCGTCATTCAATAAGGCCCATGCAAGAAACCTCACCTGAAACCCCACTCTCTTTTATCAACCTGTCCTTAGCTGAGCCACTGCTAAAAGCTATTAAGAAACTGGGCTTTGATGTCCCCACGCCTGTTCAGAAAAAAGCGATACCTCTGGCTTTAGAATATAAAGATTTATTAGTGAGTGCTGAAACAGGCAGCGGTAAAACGGCCGCATTCTTACTACCTACGCTACAGAACCTGATAAGTGTACCTTGTAAAACCATAGGCACTCGGGCATTAATCTTGGCCCCCACGCGTGAACTCGCTCAACAAATCTTTAACCAATGTCAACAACTGATCCAATTTACTGATCTTAGAGTCGGTATTATTACAGGGGGTGATGATTTTAGACTGCAACAAAACATGTTACGCAGAAATACTGAAATTGTTATAGCGACGCCCGGACGTTTACTGGAGTTAATGGAACAACAAACGCCTAACTTTACACACCTTGAAACCCTCATTTTAGATGAAGCGGATCGCATGTTAGACATGGGTTTTAGTGAAGACGTCTTACACATTGCTAATAGCTGCAATAAACAAAGACAAACGCTATTATTTTCTGCCACGTTAACCCATTTTGGCGTGATTAAAATGGCCGACAAACTACTCACTCATCATGAGATAGTGGCACTGAATACCTTACATGATGGCCATCGTAATATTGAACAACAAATCATAGTTGCGGATGATAACGACCATAAAGAAAAGCTCTTAGCATGGTTGTTACTCAATGATCAATATGACAAAGCGCTGGTATTTACCAATAGTCGATTACAAGCAGATGCTTTGCGTGGACCGCTTCGTGGTCAAAAACTGCGCGTTGGTGTATTGCATGGCGAAATGGATCAAAAAGACCGTAATCGTATGATGGAGCTGTATAGAAACGGTGAAGTTAATATTATGATAGCCACCGACTTAGCCGCTAGAGGCTTGGATATAGAAGGCATTAACTTAGTTATCAACTTTGATGTCCCAAGAAATGGCATCAACTATATTCATCGCATTGGGAGAACAGGTCGAGTTGATGCGCTCGGTGTCACGGTTGCCTTGGTTAAAAGCACCGAATGGAACTTAATGTCTGGCATAGAGCGTTTCTTAAAACAATCCTTTAAACGCCGTACTATCAAAGCATTAGAAGGGAAGTATAAAGGTCCTAAAAAACTCAAATCCTCTGGAAAAGCCGCAGGCATTAAGAAAAAAGAAACCAAGAAAAAAGACACCACAGAAAAAGTAAAAGTAAGACTCAGAGATAAAAAGAACATTGGCAAACGTAGAACGCCAGCAACTCAAAAAAACACTGATGCAGCTTCTACCCAAACACCTACAAGTTAGATATTAACCAAAGAGTCACTTATACCCCATACCGTTTACGCTTACGCCAAAAGGTCGCCCTACTCATACCCACTAAAGCGGCAGCCGGACTCACTCTTCCATAACTTGTTTCTAACGCTTTTTGAATAGCCTCTCGTTCTTGATCTGGACTAAGAGGCTTATAAAATGTAGGTTTAACGGCATAGCCTACATTAATGGGCTTTGGCTCTCTAAACTCAGGAGGCAACTCAGAACTCCGTAAAACCGAACCTCTGCCCACCGCAAAAGCATATTCCACAACATTATGTAATTCTCTAATGTTACCGGGCCAACTATAATCGAGTAAGGTACGCATCGCTTGCGGCTCAATCTTTTCAATATGTCTAAAGTTATCGGCATTATGCAACTTTATAAAATGCCATAATAACAGACCAATATCTTCTCTACGCTCTCGTAAAGGCGGCAAGAATATAGGCACCACTCTCAAACGATACATTAAATCTTCACGAAAATGCCCCAACTTAACCTCTTCTCGCAAAGACCTATGAGTGGCTGCCACAATACGCACATCCACAGCAATCGATTTATCACCACCGACTGGAATATAGTTTCTTTCTTGAATCACGCGCAGTAATTTAGCTTGTAACTCTAACGGCAACTCAGCGACTTCATCTAAAAATAAAGTGCCACCTTGTGCTCTATGAAATAAACCATGATGATCTTTGATAGCGCCCGTAAAAGCGCCTCGGACATGACCGAACAATTCGCTTTCTAATAGACTGCTTGATAACGCGGCACAATTGATGGCTAAAAAAGGAGCTGAACGCCGGGTACTTAAATCATGAATGGCTTTTGCCACGAGTTCTTTGCCCGAACCACTCTCCCCTCTCACTAAAACGGTTGCTGTCGTTTCTGCCGCATTCTCAATAATTTGAAACACGGCTTGCATAGCAGGTGAACGGCTAATGAGTCCTTGAAAACTATCACCTGTAGATTCAATACGTGTAGAAAGAACGTTATTTTTATTAGGGTGATTTAATTTAACAAGATAACCAATAATAGTGTTCAAATCATCGTATAGGGTATGCACCACTTGATTTAACGTGACTGTAAAACCCTCGGGATGGTTTAAATTAATCAGTTTTGGATAATGTGTACTCGGTTCATAGTTCGAAAACTCAGAGAAAGTTCTAGACCCTGTTATAGCCGAACAAGTAACACCTGTTACCTGTTCAGCACCTTGAGACCAATACAGAACCGTATTTTGATCATCTAATAGGTAGAAGGGTTCAGTAGAAAAAGAGGTTAACAGTTGAACAAGCAAACTTGCATCAAGAGACTTATTTAACCAAGCATTTAAAATAGAATTACTTTGCACTACGCCAGAGCCATACCCCTAATCCACAAATACCCAAAACAAATAAAACGATTAGAATAGGGTTATCATACAAAGTCTCGACGAGACCACCTACCCCTTGTGCTGTTTTTTGATAATACGGACCCATCTATCCTCCCCCTAATTATTAAATGTAAATAATGTAAACTTGCTCAATTTCTACTTTAATTTAACGCAAAAAAAAACGCTGTCCATCTTAAACATAAAACTAATGATTATCTTGTGTAGATGATGATTCTAAACCTAATGCTTTAATGAGATCATCAGGGTTCACAAAACCTAAAAATCTTTCCCAAGGCTCACTCGGTGAACGTCGTACAAAGAAAACGGTTAAATGATTCATTTTATCTCCCCGATAAATATTAAACGCTTTTTCAAACTTAACAATATCCGTATTCGTCCCCGTATAATGTATCCACTGAGGACCCGCTTCCAAAGCACGCGCATATTCAGTTAGACGTGACGGTGTATCATACTCGGGATCCAAAGATATAGAGGCCATATGAATGTCCTTTGCATGATCCCCTAATTTATTCTGCACGCTTTTCATCACATGACTCATAATAGGACAAACACCTTTACAACTCGTAAATATAAAGGTCAAAACAACCGGTTTACCATCATCTAATTCTTTGGGAAATTTAGCTGAGCTCCCATCCTGACGAATCAACTGCAATGTTGGCAAAGTAATAGCATGCTCTATAACATGAACCTCTTCGGTACTATCAATATTTGCAGATGCTAAAGATGAACAAACAAGTAGACAGCTAACTACAAAAGCAAACCGCTTATTAAATAATTTCATGGTATAACGTTTATTCCTCTACTATTCGATCAGACTCAGCGACTAACTGCTTAGCCGTAAATTTTACGATATAACCACTTCTATTAGCATAACGCTCTACCGGACCTAAACTGGGTCTGGAATACATACCCCAATAGTCAAAGCCCATCCCCATAATATTTTCTACACGCTCAACCAGATAATCCTTATATAAATTATCAACCATTTCAGCAATGGCTTCTTGCAAAATCAATAAACTAATATAAGTGTCTGATTGTAATACTTCATTCACGGGCTTAAACTGATTACCTATGACCCAAGAATAGAACGAGGATAATTGACGTAAGCGTTTTTCAGGTAATTCGTAAGGATAAATTAATCTCGCTTTTTGCCAATTGCCAGTAAACTGTTTGAAACCATTTTTCATCATTAATAATGAACCCGAAAAATAAATCCTCGCTTCTTTAGGTAAACTTATTTTACCCAAGGCATCTATATCAGTTTGGTCACACCAGCAGACGACTAAGTCAGTGGATTTAAGAGAGTGTAGTGTTTGACGAACAACAGATAGATTATCTGCATTCAAAACCATATTATGATGTGTAATGTTTAGCGAATCTAATCGGTTGCCTAATTCCGCAGTTACACGCTCACCCAGTACATTTTCTGAGTGTATCTGTATCACGTGTTTAGGTTTTTTAATAACACCGGATTTTAAACCTGTTGCAAGTAGATGGGCATCTAGACTCATACCCTTTGAAAAATAGAGGTTGTAACGACTCGTTGTCTGAGCCGAAAATAATACACTACGGAATAAACAAGGGGTCTGATGATTTTCACAAAAATCATGTACTGAATCAGCAGGCGCGAAAGAGACACCGGACACTAATGCAAAAACAGGTTGTTGCTTATAATAATCTTCTAATTGGTTGGTCCACGTAGACGACTCTCCTTTCAACTCCCAAAAATGAAACACCCAATTAGACGTTTCTCGACGTAATCTATCAAAACCAATTCGTCTATGGCGTTTAGCAGTACTCATATTACTGTTATGTTGCTGCACAAACGCTTCAATATCATTTTTGATTAATCTTTTAGTCGATTCATCAACCTCAGGTGTAAATACCGTTGCAAAATGTAGTTCACCGGGTGTAACACCCTTTGAAGGTGTTGCAGAAAGTTGGTGTAAATACGCGACTAATGACTTCATAGCCACATCATCTAAAGCGTAACGTGGCATCACAGGATTAACAGTGCGCCCTTCGAAATTTATACCGGTCCGAATCATACTCGTTAGATTATCGTCACCGTAAGCGTGGCTTTTAACGGTTATGCCCATCGGATGACTTGGATCAGTTACGGCTAATGCGGGTTCCCTAGGATTAAATAGAAAATGGGATGCGATAGGGGGCATAAAGGCCTTACCTTCAACTCCCCCCATACCGCTTAGTCTGTGACAATTAGCACAAGCTGCTTCTTGACCACTTAAGGTAAGACCACTCGCTCCAATACCCACTAAAGGTGCACCATTAGGGAGTATTCCCTTTTCATAAAGTTGCTTACCTACAGTAAGGTCATCTCCGAAAACCACGCTTGGGAAATGAAAAACAAACAACGCAACAAGTGTGAATTTTTTTAACAAATCAATAACCTATTTAGTGGGAGGAGAACGAGTGAAACTCAATTATTTTTGTGGCTGTTGTGGAGCTGCATTTTTATCAGCGTCTTTTGTTTTAATTGACAATAACTCAATATCAAAGACAAGCGTGGTATTAGGGCCAATTTGACGACCCGC
>CANGLL010000108.1 GCA_947454605.1 Methylococcaceae bacterium
GGCATAAGCGTCTAAAGCTAAACCAAAGTGACCTTTAAGATCGGGACTATAAACTGCCTGAGACATCGATCTTAATAATACGGTTTGAATCAAATGAGCATCCGGTCTATCCTTAACCGAATCCACTAAATGCATATAATCAAGAGGTGTAGGACTCACGCCACCGCCAAACTTTAAACCTAACTCACCTAAAAAAGTTTTTAAATTAAGTAATTTATCTGAAGACGGGCCTTCATGAATACGCAATAACTTAGGAATTTTTTTAGCATTTAGATACTTAGCCGCTGCGCTATTCGCAGTAATCATAAACTCTTCAATCAGTTTATGCGCATCGTTACGAATTACAGGAACAATTTTTTCGATCTTACGATCAGTACCAAAAATAATTCGCGTTTCTTGGGTATCAAAATCCATTGCGCCACGCTTTTCACGACTAATACGCATCACTTTATATAAGGCGTAAAGTTCTCGCAAATGGGGCAAGACAGCTTTATAAGTATCAGCTAAGGTCTCATCACCATCCACTAAGATCTTAGCAACCTCTGTGTACGTTAAACGCGCATGAGAGCGCATCACTGCATCATAAAATCGACTTCTAGAAACACACCCTTCTTCGTCTATGAAAAGTTCACAGACCATACACAAACGATCCACATGCGGATTAAGTGAACATAATCCGTTAGACAATATCTCCGGCAACATCGGAATGACTTGTTCTGGAAAGTAAACTGAAGTACTACGATTTTTAGCTTCTTTATCTAACTCGGTATCTACTTGTACATAATGAGAAACGTCTGCAATGGCAACTAATAATTTCCAACCCTTAGGCGTTTTCTTACAATAAACTGCATCATCAAAGTCTCGCGCATCTTCACCATCAATCGTAACTAAAGGGGTGCTACGTAAATCGACGCGGCCTTCTTTAGCTGATTCAGGGACTTCAGCAGATAGAGATTTAATTTCTTCGAGTAATTCAGCAGGCCAAACATTAGGGAGTTCGTATGACCGAATCGCCATCTCAATTTCCATACCAGGCGCTAAATGATCGCCCAATACATCAATAATTCTGCCAATAGGTTGGTGTAATTTAGTAGGTTGTTCTGTTACTTCTGCGACAACAATCTGGCCATGCTGAGCATCACCTACGCCGTCCGCTTCCACTAAGAGCGTTTGAGCGATATTTTTGTTATCAGGCACTACATAAGTGAAGCCATCTTCTTCATAAAGTCTACCAACGATCTGATGCGTATTTCGTTCTAAAATCTCAACGACGGCACCTTCCCTACGGCCTTTCTTATCGATCCCGGCAACTCTAAGCATGGCTCTATCATTGTGCAATAGAGGATTCATTTCTCTGGGAGATAAATATAAATCATCCGATCCATCATCAGGTCTCAAGAATCCGTAGCCATCTGGATGACCAATAATACGACCTACAATTAAATCTTTATTATTGACTAAACAATATTGTTGTCCACGATTGTAAAGTACTTGGCCATCCCGCTCCATAGCTCTTAAACGCCGTCTTAAAGCCTCAAGATCATCTTCACTTTCAAGTTTAAATAAATTAGCGATCTCAGTACGGGATAAAGTTTTACCGGCATGCTCTAAAGCAGCCAGAATGAGCTCTCTACTTGGAATAGGATTTTCATACTTTTCAGCTTCGCGCTGAGCATATGGATCTTTTGTTGAATTAAAATCAACGTCTTTTTTAGACTTAGATGTCATTTAATAATTAAATTCAATTGGATTGGTACAATTAATTGATAGGCTTATATCATACATGCTTAACCTATCGATTAGAATTGAAAATAACAAATCCTATTAAAATAACATTATAAATTGCGCATAAAAGAAGGTGCCGTTGTTTAAACGGCAAAAATATAGGTCATAGTTGTGAAAATAATAAGGATAACCTATTAGTACTCAGGCAATAATTGCAAACCTAACCAAGCGACAACGACAACGACAAATAACAGTGTCATTTTGATTTTTGTTAACACGTCTTTATCTATTCTATTAAACATAACCTTCACCTCTATACAAAACGTAATAACTATAAAAACAGATTATTTCTATAACTTGATATGTAACCGAAATAAGAACAAAAGCAACCCTGCTTTACTTTCAAGTTTTAAGGCTAGCCTCTCGTTCGTATATAATAAGCCTACTTAAATCGATTTTTTATATCCAAACCCTTAGGAGCTGTACATCATGCCTGTTTATCGTTCTAAAACTTCAACCGGTGGTCGTAATATGGCGGGAGCTCGCTCTTTATGGCGCGCCACAGGCATGAAGGATGACGACTTCAGTAAGCCTATCATTGCGATTGCAAATTCATTTACCCAATTTGTACCGGGTCATGTGCACTTAAAAGACTTAGGTCAATTAGTGGCACGTGAAATAGAAGCCGCAGGTGGCGTTGCAAAAGAATTTAATACCATAGCCGTGGATGACGGTATTGCCATGGGTCACGACGGCATGTTGTATTCATTACCGAGCCGCGACATTATTGCAGACTCAGTAGAATATATGGTTAATGCGCATTGTGCCGATGCTATCGTCTGTATTTCTAACTGTGACAAAATCACCCCGGGTATGTTAATGGCAGCCATGCGCCTTAACATCCCTGTGATTTTTGTCTCAGGCGGCCCTATGGAAGCCGGTAAAGTCCGTTTAGCCAACCCTGAAACAAACACATTTGATATTAAAAAACTCGACTTAATTGATGCCATGGTCATGGCAGCAGATAGCAAAGTATCTGACGCTGATCTTGCAGAAGTAGAACGCTCAGCCTGCCCTACCTGTGGCTCTTGTTCAGGTATGTTTACTGCTAACTCAATGAACTGCTTAACTGAAGCATTGGGCTTATCTTTACCCGGTAATGGCACAGTAGTCGCTACACATGCAGACCGCGAAGCTTTATTTAAGCAAGCAGGCCGAACCATAGTCGAGTTATGTAAACAATACTATGAAAATGACGACGCCTCTATATTACCCCGTTCTATTGGCTTTAAAGCATTTGAAAACGCGATAGCTTTAGACATCGCTATGGGTGGATCAACTAATACCATCTTACACATATTAGCCATCGCTCAAGAAGCAGAAATTGACTTTACCATGGCAGACATCGATCGCATGTCTAAAATCGTGCCTCAATTGTGTAAAGTAGCGCCTAACACCAATAAATATCATATAGAAGACGTCCATCGTGCCGGTGGCATTATGGCCATCTTAGGCGAATTGGATCGTGCAGGTAAATTACATACAGACGTACCCACCGTACACGCTAAAACCATGAAAGATGCACTTGATCTATGGGATATTGCGCGTAATCCAAATGATGCAGTAAAAACTTTCTATATGGCAGGCCCTGCGGGTATCCCCTCACAAGTGGCCTTTAGTCAAAACACACGTTGGCCTAGCTTAGATACTGACCGTGCCGAAGGCTGTATTCGCTCTTTAGAACATGCATTTAGCAAAGAAGGTGGCTTAGCCGTTTTACACGGCAACATCGCTATAGACGGTTGTGTAGTGAAGACTGCTGGAGTTGATGACAGTTTATTGGTTTTTGAAGGTCCTGCCCATGTCGTAGAAAGCCAAGACGAAGCCGTAGAAAACATCTTAGCGGACAAAGTTAAGGCTGGTGATGTTGTGGTGGTTCGCTACGAAGGCCCTAAAGGAGGCCCAGGTATGCAAGAAATGTTATACCCCACCAGCTATATCAAGTCTAAAGGCTTGGGTAAAGCGTGCGCACTATTAACTGACGGTCGTTTCTCTGGTGGTACATCAGGTCTATCCATTGGACACTGCTCACCCGAAGCCGCCGCAGGAGGCAATATCGGCTTGGTACAAAATGGTGATCGAATCCGTATCGATATCCCTAACCGCACTATCGATGTGTTACTGAGTGATGAAGAACTAACAAAGCGCCGAGCAGAGCAAGATAAATTAGGTTGGAAACCAACTAAAGCACGGCCTCGAAAAGTTTCTGCGGCCCTTAAAGCCTATGCCATGTTAGCAACCAGTGCCGATAAAGGTGCGGTAAGAAACTTAACATTATTAGACTAAACACCTAATTAAGCCAATCAGATATCGCTAGAAACGCCCCTGAAGTTTTATAACTCTTCAGGGGCGATCGTTATAATAAATCACATCATTGTTAGTTATAACTGGCATCAGTTATTCAATACGTTACTAGTTATACAATCAATATTAATAATTTTTCACATATTTAAACTCATTCCATAATAATACAAAAAAAAATCAATAATATTTTTTGATATATTCCATAAATCACTATCTATTTTATTAAAACGGTATATAGTCAAGTTGTCGGCGTTAACGCTGACAGATTGTACGTTAACACTAACCTTATCAGCGCTAGCACTTATTGATGGCGCGTTAACACCTCCCCATCTGGGGCTACAAACCACCTCTCCAATGACCACCCTATCTAGGGGCATGACACGGTCATCAACTCCAATCTTTACACTGCAAGGATTAGTGCTAACACGGCATCAGCCCGCGCTAACGCTAAGAGAGTCATCTGCAACACTCACACTGTCAGCGTTAACACAAAGATTGTCGGCGTCAACACTATATCAAGGATCTATCTATTTATTAGGTTGAATGTTCAGCCTAATAGCACCAGACTCATCATTGACCCTAAGGTTATTGAATATGACTACTCAAAGTTATTTCCCAAAGAATGAAGCCGATCGTATTATTTGGCTGTCTAATTTTGTGCTTAAAATACCGTTACATAGCACTACCTTGACGCTATCGCCAGCGGAAGTTGCCTTAACTCTAACCGACCTAAATTACTTTATTTGGCTGTTACAAAGTTGGTACCCTTCTATTCAGCAAAGCGCATTAGAGGCGACCGCTTATAAAAATATTATTGGCTACGGCCCAGACACACCCAGTTGCGCATTACCCAACCATGCCGCTATAGTGGCACCCTCTCCTACGCCAGAACCGGGGGTTTTAACGCGTTTATTTAATTTTATTGCGCGGATTAAAATTGGTACTGGTTATACCGAATCTATCGGTTTAGATTTAGGCCTTATTGGTAGCATTGATACTAGCGCTCACTTAACGCCCGATTTCACCGTAACGACTGAACGGGGCGCAACGACCGAACAAGCCAATATTAGCTTTACTAAATACAGACATGATGGCGTGTCTATTGATAGTCGGCGTAACAATGGTGATTGGGGATTTTTAGCAGTGGCTATGCTTAAGCCTTATCTTGATTCGCGGCCTTTGTTAGATCCTCTGTTACCTGAAACTCGTGAATACCGTTTACGCTATTGGGATAAAGGCGACCCTAATGGTGAGCATAGCGCTGTACAACGCGTTAATGTAGGACCGTAATTACCCTTAAAAAGTTGTTATTGAAACTAAAAATAAAACTGATACAGTCATACTACTAAACACACGTTTAGCCTTTATTAACTTTAAGGAAACACGATGGCTGATTACAAAAAATATATCTGTGATGTTTGTGAACACATTTACGATGAAGCTCTCGGTGATGCCGATTCTGATATCTCTCCAGGCACTTTATGGGCAGATGTACCAGAAGATTGGCGTTGCCCAGATTGTGGTGTCGGTAAAGATGATTTTGTTTTATTAGATTAAGACAACTTAATCAAAAAGAAAGGGGCTTCACGCCCCTTTTTTATTATTCGTTAACGCTTGATTCTCTATCAGGATGTATCTGGTTAACGATTGACGCTCTCGCCTCATGGCTTATAGCGTTTCTATCTCGACCTGCACTTGTAATAAGGGGTAAAAATGTAATCAGCACTTCAATTTTATCCATCTTCAACATGCTGATTAAGTGTGAGACAAAGTCATCTTCACCTACAAACGGAGCTAATTCTTTTGATACACCGATATATTCAAGGGCTATCGGTTGAATAAGGGCTTTTGTGAGTAATGCGGGTTGAAATAATGAGGCATGAAAGCCTAATACATCATCACCCTGAGTAGTCGTACCTTCAGGAAAAGCAATGATATTAGAGTGTTGTTTTAACAACCAAATCATGCGCTCATTGATTTCTCTAATGTGTTTTTTATCGCCACGACGGATAAAGAGTGTACCCGCTTGTCTGGCTAAAAACCCAACAACAGGCCAAGCAGAAATATCACTTTTTGCGACAAAATAAGCCGGTAAGAACTTACCAATCACCACAATATCTAACCATGATATATGATTGCTAACCAATAACGTGCCATCATGAGGCACTGAACCTATCTGAGTAATATGTAATTTAAGAATCGAACTAAAACTATCTAGCCAATTCTGTTTTATCGCATCACGTCTTATTTTAGCTTTATTAGCAGAGCTCAAAACGCCTAATACAGGAAACACGAGCCCCGCTAATACTAAACCATAGGCAAATAAAACAATGACAGCACTTAATCTATAAACTAGCCGCAGTTTCAATTTCATTATTCGCCTGATAACCTTTCATATAGTGTTTGCTGTAACGCTCTTTTAACTGATCTAAGGGTAATAAAACAAATAGATCCATACAGTTAAAATCTTCATCCCAATACGGTTCGCCACAGATCAACGCCCCAAAACGTAAATAGGCTTTTAATAAAGGTGGAATACCTGATTCGTCACGTAGACATCTTAATTCAGCCGGCACCTTAATACGTGGAGTCACTTGAATGTCAGTCGTTGCAATATTTTTCTCATCAATATTTCTAAATACCGCATCTATAGCGTAACCACTAGGGCCCGGTGTAA
>CANGLL010000109.1 GCA_947454605.1 Methylococcaceae bacterium
CAGCACATCACTCGCATAGCATTCACACCAGGTGAACCTGCCGGCATAGGTCCAGATCTTTGCTTACAATTAGCTCAACAAGACTTACCCTACCAATTCATTATTATTGGTAGTGCCGATTTATTGCGCCAAAGAGCGTGTGAATTAAATCTATCGATTCAAATTAAGCCATTTAATCCAGACGATGAAGCAACAACCCATCAAGCCGGTTGTTTAAAGGTACTTAATATTGATCTTGCTGTACCTGTGACCTGTGGAAAAACAGACCTTTTAAACAGTCATTATGTTTTAAAAACGCTTACTACTGCCACACAAGGCTGCATCAATATGCTTTTTGATGCCATGGTGACAGGGCCGGTCGATAAAGGCATTATTAATGATGCGGGCGTTGCGTTTAGTGGCCATACCGAATTTATTGCCGAAATAACGGGGGGGTACCCTGTAATGATGTTAGCAACACCCGGGTTGCGGGTTGCTTTAGCCACGACACACTTGCCCTTAAAAGACATCAGTGCCGCCATTACACCTGAATGCTTAAACAGTGTTATCAGTATCTTAGAACATGATTTACGTACGCGCTTTAAAATACCTAAACCCAAAATTCTAGTCTGTGGGCTAAATCCTCATGCAGGCGAAAATGGTCATTTAGGGATGGAAGAAATTGAAGTGATTTCGCCTGTCATCAACACATTTAAACAACAAGGCTACGATATTGTGGGCCCATTACCGGCAGATACCTTGTTTACCCCTAAATATTTAGAAACTGCTGACGCCGTATTAGCCATGTATCACGACCAAGGCCTACCCGTGCTTAAATATCAAGGTTTTGGTAATGCCGTTAATATTACCTTGGGCTTACCCATTATTCGTACATCTGTTGATCATGGCACTGCCTTAGATCTTGCAGGCACTGGCAAGGCTAATCTAGGTAGCCTGTTATTTGCCATAAATACCGCCTTAACCATGACCTCTCAATCTTCTTGATAACATGACACACACGCCTCGCAAACGCTTTGGTCAAAACTTTTTACACGACCATAATATTATCTACAGCCTATTATCTAGCCTTAATGCCCAAACTAAAGATCATTGGATTGAAATTGGCCCCGGCATGGGCGCCTTAACAGAACCTTTATTAGCACAAGGTTTAAACCTAGAAGTCGTGGAACTCGACAGAGATTTAGTGGTTTATTTAAAAGATAAATTTAAAGCCTATCCGCACTTAAAAATTCACAGCGCTGATGCCTTAAGGTTTGATTTTGCCGCCCTCGCTAAAGACAATGAAAAACTCCGTGTGATAGGTAACTTACCCTACAACATCTCTACACCCTTGATGTTTCATTTACTCGACAATGCTAACTGTATTGAAGATATGCACTTTATGTTGCAAAAAGAAGTAGTCGATCGTATTTGTGCAGAACCGGGTAGTAAAAAATACGGCCGCCTGAGTGTAATGATGCAGTACTACTGTAAAACAGAACTCTTATTTGACGTACCCCCAGAAAGCTTCGATCCAGCGCCTAAAGTCATGTCAGCTATCGTAAAACTTGTGCCCCATGCTCAACCGCCCGTGGAAGTTAACAACCTTAAAATGCTAAACCGCGTTGTGGTGCAAGCCTTTTCTCAACGCCGCAAAACACTACGCAACTCATTAAAAAAACTGATTGAAGACGAAGCCATCAGCAGTCTAGGTATTGATCCTAACTTACGTGCCGAAATGATTTCACTGGCTGACTTTGCTAGACTCAGCAACTTAATCCGAGAAGAAGAACTAGAAGAGAACTGCGACAATTTGCCACATTCCATTTGTTAGAGTAACTCGATATTATAATACCAACTCTTGAGATGCAAATTCCTCCTCCTAGGAATTCAGAGTTTTATATCCTTCTTCTAAATGCGACCCTAAAGGCCGCATTTTTTTTGCCTAAAATCCCACTACAAACCACAAAACACCCGTCTAAATCGTGCATAAATCAAGGTTTAATGGCAAACTAGCGCTTTTTATGATTAACACTTAAGCGACCATGAACTACTGGCTAATGAAATCTGAACCGGATGTATTTGGCATCCAAGATCTTTATCAAAGACCTAACCAAACCGAACCCTGGGATGGAGTGCGTAATTATCAAGCTAGAAACATGATGCGCGATGCTATGAAATTGGGCGATCAAGTGTTCTTTTATCATTCAAATTGCGATGAACCCGGCATCGTCGGTATTATGGAAATTGCTAAAGAAGGCTACCCAGATCATACTGCTTTTGACCCAGACAACCATCACTTTGACCCTAAAAGTGATCCCGCTAACCCACGCTGGATAATGGTTGATGTTAAATTTGTTAGACAATTCTCGCGTACTATTGGACTTAAAGAGTTAAAAGCTAGACCTGAGTTAGTCAGTATGGCAGTGGTAAGACCCGGCAATCGCTTATCGGTTATGCCCGTCAGCGCCGAAGAATGGGCCTTTATTTTAGGTTTAGAAACTGCACCCATCTAACTAATCGTTTCCTCTATTAAACGAATAGCCTGAGCTACACCATCATTATTCTGCATGTTTAAACTAAGCTGCTGGGCTTTTTCTTTCATAGCAGGCGTACTTAAAACCACTTTAATACCGGCCGCTAAAGCTTTTGCCGTCAGCTTTTTGGCGGGCAAAGGCTTACCTGCCACACCTAATATCTGTAATTGCTTTGCCCAATACAATTGCTCATCCATAAAAGGCACGACGACGGATGGACAACCGGCGCGCGTAGTCGCATGACTCGTCCCGGCCCCACCATGATGCACCACCGCTGCACAGCGTTCAAAAACGGCTTGATGCGGATGCTTACCTATAAAGTAACTATTACCCATTAGTGTATTTGCTGGATACCGCGCAGAACTGGTTTGAATAATCGCTCGACACCCCACTAACCCAACCGCCTCAATAAACAAATCCATCGCCCATTCTGGAACCGCTTGTTGCAAACTACCAAACGTCATATAAACCGGTGCCGATCCATTCGCTAAAAAACCCATTAAAGACTGCGGAAAACGCCATTGCAGGGTATCTTCTATTAGATTTAAAAAACCACAGGCTTGATGATGAGGCGACCACAACTCCGCAAAACAACAAAATACCGGATCAACCGCTACCAAGTTTAATTGCTGCGAAGTAAGCAACTCAGACAATATATTTTTAGGTGGCTTTACTCCAGCTTCATACCACAATCGCGTTAAAGGTTTCTTGAGTGCCCAATTAAAAGCGGTATCCAACAAAGCCCAACTGACTTTATTAAACCTGCGACCTAAATCAGGAAAATTAATCGGTGCGACAGCAGAATTAGGTACCGCGGCATGACAAAACATCACGCTGATAAACGGCTTTTGCTGCTGTATAGCCGCCAGCTTTAAGGGGTATAAAAAATGATGTCCAATCACATAATCACTCTCAGCGACTAACTGCTGAGCCGCCTGATAAATATCGGCCTCATATAAAAAGAAAGCCTCATCCAATAAAGCTCTTAACCATTGCAAGGGATGCATCTTAAAGGACCGTTGAGCAAAACCTTGCATATCAAACTCAACCCGTTCAGGCACCTGACGATACGCTAAGCCCATCTGATCACAAATAGCTTGATAATTCTGGTTATCAATACTACTCACCACCAAAGTGATTTGATGCCCCTGCTTTTGCAGGCCATCCGCTAAGGCTAATAAAGGTCTAATATCGCCATTAGAACCCCATGTTTGAATACCGATTTTCATGTGATTGTTATCAGCATGATCACGACTAAACCTTTTTTATACTAGAAAACACCAAATCTTCCAGAAATACAACTATCTCTGACTCATTTTTATCTTGCCCAAAATCGGTAAGTGACGGCAGATTATTCATAAAAAAGTTCTGAAAATGCGCCATTTCAATAATTGTGGACGCTAATGATTTCGGATATTTGTATTCAGGATTACATTCCAAAATCATATTACCGATCACAGCACATAGATCTTTATACGGTTTAAATAAGTGATCTTTATTATCTTCAGATACTCGTTTAGTGAGGTAAGCTTTAGTGCCTTCAGTAATAATAATTTGATGCAAGATACTTTCGTCAACATAAAGCGTTTTGCTATCGTCTTCTACAGAAGTTGCTAACAATTTAATCACCGTTTTAAGTTTAACAATAGGGTCTTTAATATTGTTAATTTGAAAAGAAACTTGATATTCAAGCCAACTCCAATACCACGCAGTCAGATAGATCAATAATCGATGCTTATTCTCAAAATATCGGTAAATACCCGCTTCAGTTGTACCAATGTCTAAGGCCAGTTTTTTAAATGTAAAAGCTTCAAATCCATTTTTGTAGATCAACTGAATGCTGTGCAGAATGATTTTTTTTCCCAGTTCCGATTGTTCCGGATCTCTAAGAAATAGTTTTTCATTCATATTAATTTTTAATTGTATATCCATGTAAAAAGCATAACCGAAAGTATTGCAATTTGCAAAGATAGTGTTACTATCTTTTAAGATTCTTTTACTATTGTTAAACTTACAGCTAAAAAGAACAATGATGGAACTAAAAACACTGTTTAAAGATGTCAAAAAAATATGACCATCAGTGTGGTGTTGTTTTTATAGAGGTTTCTTTGAACTTAGATATTGCCTTGGTATCCGACGCACTCTTATAAAAACAGTTGAGCATTAGTATTTTCAGTTGAGGACAAAAATATGAAAAATCCCATAGAGTTACATAGTAACAAAGATGAATCATCAGGTTTTTTACGTGGCGCTACCATGTGGCGAGGTTCCATTACACCCCGCATATTGCCCAGTCTTCTGTTAATGAGTTGTTACTGCTTGCTAATAGTTACCCTAGATCAATACTGGCGACCCTTATCACATATGGCTGTGACTCCATTTGAATATACCGGCGTAGTTCTTGGCTTGGTTCTGGTGTTTCGAACTAACACCGGTCACGAACGCTGGTGGGAGGCCCGAAAATTATGGGGAGGTATAAATAATCAATGTAGAAACCTCGTTATTCAGAGTTTAAATTACAGTAAAGATTTAAATGACAACCCTGACAACAGACAGTGGTGTGAAGATGTGGTGAAGTGGACTATTGCATTTTCTTTTGCAGCTAAAGAATACTTACGTAATAGCAAGAACTTAGATGAGTTAACCGATTTACTAAGTCAACAGGAACTTGAGGCAATTAAGTCTTCTATTCACATGCCTTTATTTGTTGCCAATAAACTAGCGTTTTTATTACAACAGGCTCGAGTTACCCATCATATAGATGGCTTTGTTTTTGAAAAACTAGAAGCACAACGTATTTTGTTAATTGATTACATTGGCAGCTGTGAAAGAATCCTTAAAACACCGATGCCATTAGTTTATGCTATTAAAGCAAGACGATTTATTTTAATTTTTTTGTTATTACTGCCGTTTTCATTAATCGAAAACTTAGAGTTTAGTGCTGTGTTCATTTATTTTTTAGTTGCTTATCCATTATTATCTTTGGATAGAATTGGTATCGAGCTACAAAACCCATTCAGCACTAAAAATTTAAGTCACTTACCTTTGCACTCTATTTGCAACAGTATCAAACTCAATTGCCTAACGCTGTTAGAACAACGGCAACTCGGATGAATTCCTAAAGAACCATTAATTTTAATAAATCAGTTTGAAACAAAATACTTTTCAAGGCATTAAACATGAAAACTTTAACTAAAGAAATGCAAGCCGCCATTACTCCTGTAATGGCATTAGATTTATTAAAAGAAGGTAATAAGCGTTTTATTAACAACCTTAAAGTAAACCGTAATTTGCTACAACAGGTTAATGAAACTTCAGACGGACAACATCCGTTTGCGGTTATTTTAAGTTGCATCGATTCGCGTACCTCGGTTGAATTAATTTTTGATCAAGGATTAGGGGACGTTTTTAGTGTCCGTATTGCCGGTAATATCATTAATGAAGATATTTTGGGCAGCATGGAATTTGGATGCAAAGTAGCAGGATCAAAAATTATAGTGGTGTTAGGTCATACCCAATGTGGCGCTATAAAAGGCGCTTGCGACCATGTGGAAATGGGCAACCTGACCGCACTGTTAAGTAAGATACAGCCAGCGGTTTATGATGAAAAAACTGAGATTGTAAATCGACATTCAGGTAATGATGAATTTGTAGAAAAAGTGTCCACCATCAATATAAAAAAAACCGTATACGCTGTGATGGAGCGCAGCCCCATTTTAAAAGACATGATTGAATCCGGTACCATCGCAATTGTTGGCGGCATACATGATATTTCTACAGGTGAAGTCAGTTTTTATGAGGATACTTTAATTATCAATAACCCTTAATCTTTAAGACCCCTGTCATTATTTTGATTTTTTAACTATGAGGAGCCTAGCTGTGAACACACCCTGTGAAGATAAAAAACTCAATGAATCGATTCAACAGATAGACTCCGTATTGACGCAGGTATTAAAAGCTCAGGCAAAGCCTGAAACAGTCGCTACGGTTGAACAACTACAAAGTCGCTTTGCAGAAGCATCGAGTGAAGACAGCCTGTCCAAGCGCACCCATTTACACGAAACCGTTGACGGTCTAAACCCAGAGACTATTGGCGAAGTTGTACGGGCATTCAATCTCTATTTTAGCCTGCTCAATATTGCC